>JAIXQK010000148.1 GCA_027485795.1 Oxalobacteraceae bacterium | reverse complement strand
TAGCACCCTTGAAGCCAACAGAACAGGCGTTCAGGGAAGTCTTGCATACGCGCGGCATTATGGCCGCCAAGGCCGTCCAACAGACCGCCTCGACATCGCACAGTGTCGACTTGAGTAAATCACTGAACGAAGCCTGCATCAGCGGGGACATCAACACAGTCAGGCAACTGCTAGCGCAGAACCCCAAAGGCATGCTCACTCTGAAGCAAGATGAAAAAGGTTTGAATGCGCTGATGCTTGCTATAGACAATGGTCACGAGGCGATTGTTGAATTACTTCTCACGCAAGCCAACGCCGAAAAACAAGCCATTCAGCAAAATAAGGAGGGAAGTATTGCATTGATAATTGCTGCACATAAGGGGCACGCGCCAGTCGTTAAACTCTTGCTCAAGCTCCGCAACGCTGATGAACAGATCATCTATAAAAACGAGTTGGGAGGTAATGCGTTGATATTTGCTGCAACGGAGGGTCAAAAGGAGGTTGTTGAACTTTTGCTCAAACATGCCATCGGTAATGCACACGTCTTCCAGCAGGTAATGGACGGAACTACTGCGTTGATAGCTTCTGTAAGGCACGGTCACACGCCAGTTGTTAAACTACTTCTCAATCATAAAACCAAGAATAAACAAGCCGTCCAGCAGGACAAGGAAGGAACGACTGCGTTGATGATTGCTGCACATGATGGCAACTTGGAAATCCTTGAACTCTTGCTCGAGCTCAGTAACCGTGATGAACAAGTCATCCAGCAAAACGAGCACGGAGTTAATGCGTTGATGATTGCTGCAGCGCTCGGTCACACGAAAATCGTTAATCGCCTACTCAGACTCCATAACGGTGAAGAACAAGCCGCTCAGAAATCCAAGAAAGGAGCAACTGCGTTGATCGTGGCTGCACAGGCCGGTCACAAGGAAGTCGTTGATTGCCTGCTCGGACTCCCCAACGGTGATGCACAAGCCATACAGCAAACCAGTCAGGGATGGAATGCGATGATGCATGCCACAACCTCTGGTCACCTGGAGGTCGTTGAAAGTTTGCTCAAATGTGATAACAGAGATGAACAAGTCGCTCAGCAAAACAAGGCCGGTGAGACCGCGCAGATGATTGCCCAAAGCGAAGGTAATCCCGACATCGCCGCTAAGATTGGCGCATTAAAATCAAAAATAGAGAAGCAATAACAGCATGCCCATATTGAGGCGCTGATTCTCCGTATCAGCGGGTGATTTGCTAAGTCAGCGAGTTTTTAAGCCAGCTCCCTGACTTTTGCCATCGCTTCGTCAATCCGCTCGACACCAATCACCTGCAGGCCCTCGATTTTTTGCTTCGGCAAATTCGACTTGGGCACTAGCGCAATGGAAAAGCCGAGCTTGGCTGCCTCGCGCAGACGTTCCTGTCCACGCGGTGCCGGACGAATCTCGCCAGCCAATCCAACTTCACCAAAAGTGACCAAACCACGGGGCAACGGCTTGTTTCGCATCGACGACTGTATGGCCAGCAGCACTGCCAAGTCTGCCGCTGGCTCGCTAATCTTCACCCCACCCACCGCATTGATGAACACATCCTGATCATAGGCAGCAACGCCGGCATGACGGTGTAGCACAGCGAGCAACATAGCCAACCGGTTTTGCTCCAGACCCACTGATAGACGGCGCGCGTTCGGCACATGCGAGGCATCGACCAGCGCTTGTACCTCAACCAGTAGCGGCCGGCTACCCTCTTGCGTCACCATCACGCAGGAACCCGGCACCTGGGCATCGTGCTGGGACAGGAATAAGGCAGACGGATTAGAAACACCCTTCAGCCCCTTTTCGGTCATTGCGAACACACCTAACTCATTCACAGCACCGAAGCGGTTCTTGAAGGCGCGCACCAGCCTGAAGCTCGAATGCGTATCACCCTCGAAGTAAAGTACGGTGTCGACAATGTGTTCCAGCACACGCGGCCCCGCAAGCGCACCTTCTTTCGTCACATGGCCGACCAGGATAATCGTGATGCCGGATTGTTTCGCAACCCGCGTCAGCTGCGCCGCGCACTCGCGCACCTGCGCCACCGAGCCCGGCGCAGATGTCAAGGCGTCGGAATACAGGGTTTGGATGGAGTCAATGACCGCCACCTTGGGCCGCTGGTCCGCCAGGGTGTTGAGAATTTTTTCCAGCTGAATCTCTGCCTGCAGATGAAGGTCATCGGCATCGATTGTCAGTCGGCGCGCACGCAGCGCAACTTGTGCGCCGGATTCCTCGCCACTGACGTACAAGGCCTTGCTGGTTTTTGAGAGATTCGCCAGTGCCTGTAATAACAGCGTCGATTTACCGATGCCAGGATCGCCGCCGATCAAAACGACGCCACCCGCTACCAAACCACCACCAAGTACGCGATCGAACTCCTCGATCCCGGTCGGCACACGAGGCACATCGGTGGCTGCGATATCCGAAAGTTTTTGTACCGGTGCACCCTGCACCAATCCTTGTGCGCTCGAAGCAAACCGGTGCGCACCGACATCGATGACGGTCTCAACTAACGTATTCCACTTGCCACAAGCCGGACACTGCCCAGCCCACTTGTTGCTGACCCCGCCGCACTCGGTGCAGGTGTAATTCGTTTTTGATTTCGCCATGCTGCTTATGCTCCGCGTGTCTCACGCCGTACGCGCGGTGCCACAGCGCACATCAGCTCGTAACTAATGGTGCCAGCTGCCGCTGCCACCTCGTCAATGGGTAGTGCATCGCCCCACAGCGTTACCTTGCTGGCGATACCAGCGTTCGGTGTGGGCGTCAGATCGACACTCAGCATATCCATCGATACACGCCCAAGTACTCGAGTACGAATGCCGTCCACCAACACAGGGGTGCCGGTCGGCGCGTGCCTTGGGTAACCATCCGCATAACCACAGGCCACAATCCCGATGCGCATCGCATGCTCAGCGGTGAACAAACTGCCATAACCGACACTCTCGCCGGGTTGCAGTTGCTGTATCGAGATCAGCTCGCTCATCAGCGTCATGGCGGGCTGAAGCCCGAAGTCTTGTGCCGCTCGTTCACCCGGGCTACCGCCATAGAGCATCACACCGGGACGTATCCAGTCACACGCGATCTGAGATTGCAGCAAAACAGCGGCAGAATTCGATAAGCTCAGCTCAGCGTTGATACCTTGGGTGCATTCATGAAAGCGTTGCAGCTGTCGCTGCGGGGTGAGCACAGCGGACGGATTTTCAGCATTGGCGAAATGCGTGAGCAGCGAGATGTTCGACACCACCGGCATAGCCTGTAGGCGCTGATAGGCTTCACGCACATGCTCGGGCGCGAAACCCAATCGATTCATCCCGCTATTGATTTTGAGATGGACGTGCAATGATGCGCCGGAGGCGTGTTGCAGCATGTCTAGTTGTGCTGGGTTGTGAATCACGGGCTGCAGGTGGTAATACTGAAAACTCTCCAGCTCATCCGCGCTAAACATCCCTTCCATCATCATCAGCGGCTTCTGCCAACCCAATTCACGAAGCGCAATCGCACGGTCAAGCTCGACTAGCGACAATCCATCGGCGGCGGCAAATGCTTGAAATGCGTTAGCCAAACCATGTCCATAGGCATCCGCTTTGACCACTGCCCAGACCCGCGTACCCGGCATCATTGAGCGCGCCAGAGCGAGATTGGACCGCATGGCGCTAATATCGGTGGTGGCGACGAGAGGACGGGGCATCAGTGAAGTGAAAGGTGTACTAAAGGAAACGTCACATTTTACCGGAGCCAAGTCATTTAGAACCTGCTAATCAAGGCTGCTGCCGTGAACGGCAGCAGCCTTGCGGCAATACCATCAACACCATTAGGACAATATGGCAACTCGACGAGGCAACCCAGATACCCTCAGGTTTCATGGTATAAAGCTAGCCGCATGATTTACAGCAACACATCCGCTGCATGAATCGCGGCTTCTACACCATCATGGCGGCGCAGTTTTTTTCTTCGCTCGCTGATAACGCATTGCTGATCGTCGCGATCTCGCTTCTGGCTTCCTTGCAGTCGCCCGAGTGGATGACGCCGATGCTAAAGCTGTTCTTTGTCATGTCTTACGTCGTACTCGCGCCGTTTGTCGGCGCATTCGCAGATGCCTACCCCAAAGGCAAGGTGATGTTCATCACCAATCTGTTGAAGATCATCGGTTGCCTGATGATGTTCTTCAGCGTACACCCCTTGCTGGCCTATGCAGTGGTCGGCTTTGGTGCAGCGGCTTACTCGCCAGCCAAGTACGGCATCCTCACCGAGTTGCTGCCCCCCGAAAAACTGGTGATGGCAAATGGTTGGATTGAAGGCCTGACGGTGCTCTCGATTATTTTTGGTACCGTGCTCGGTGGCGCATTGGTCAGCGCAAAATTTGCCGCCATGATCACGACCTTGCTACCGTTTGAATCGCTTGCCCTCGGTATCACACTGGAAGTGGCACTTGGCATCGTGATGTTGTCCTATGTACTTGCCGCACTGTTTAACTTGCGGATTCCACTCACGGTCACCCACTACCCACAACAAGAACATGGACCATGGCGCTTGGTACTGGATTTTTCACATTGCGTGGTTTCGCTCTGGCGTGATCGGCTGGGCCAGATTTCTTTGGCAGTCACTTCACTGTTCTGGGGCGCCGGTGCGACACTGCAGTTCATTGTGCTGAAGTGGGCAGAAAAAGCGCTCAACATGCCATTGGCGCAAGCCGCGGTTCTTCAGGGTGTTGTTGCATTTGGTGTCGCGTTTGGTGCGATGGCGGCTGCGCGCTACATGCCCCTGAAAAAATCACTCAACGTCATGCCGGTAGGTTTTGCGATGGGCATCATCGTCTGCGTGATGGTGATGGTTGACTCAGTAACGCTGGCTTACCCTCTACTTGTGCTGATTGGTGCGCTATCAGGCTACTTCGTCGTACCGATGAACGCACTGCTTCAACACCGTGGCCACGTACTGATGAGCGCTGGCCATTCGATCGCCGTACAAAACTTCAGCGAGAACTTGTCAATCTTGATGATGCTTGGGCTCTACGCTGTGCTGGTGATGCTCAATCTGAGTATCTCGATCGTCATCGTGCTGTTCGGCGCATTCGTGTCCGGCATCATGTGGCTGATCATGCGCAGGCATGCGGCGAATCAGCGTGAGTATGATTCGCTACATCTTATCGGCGAGCAAAAGCACTTCGGCACTTAAGCCTTTAGCGAAAGGCCGCTGGCGTTGTTGGGCCCGCCTTGCCTGCTTCACCCACTAATCTTCTCGACCGCCTGCTGTGGCCACGCGTCTGGCACGACGAATCCGCGGTCTGTCTCTAGCCATACGTCACCCTCACGCCGCAATGAAGCGACCATTAAGGGCATATTGTCCTGCTCGAAATGGTGGCGCAGTTGGTTCGAGAACCGCGGTAGCTCAATCCCCTCGTTCAGCGGCAATCGTGCTGGCGCTAACCAAGCAATGCGTGGCAGCACTGCGCCGACGGGGCCAACATGTACTTCAAGCTCATTCAAGGTACACCACCAGCCTTGGCAGTGATTTTCGGAGATACCAAGTTGCGCAAGGTCCAAATGCGAGCCGCGTCGATGAAACAACCAACCCTTTACCAACGCCTGTGCCGCAGACAACGGCTCCGGTAGTAGTGCTTTCGCTGCAGGGTGCGTGCCTAGAGCAAGTTGACGATCCAGAATCTTGCGCATTTTGCGGCCCAAGGTGTCAGCCAGATTCGGTCCAACAAAATAATCTGCCTGCTGAACGCTTGCCAGCGCGGGATCATCCACGGCAAGCAAATAAAATTTGGTGGCCAATTCCCAATGCACGACGGACTGTTCAAACTTCAGCAGAAAATCAAATTCGCCAATTGTCTCTTCTTTGCCGCTGCGGACTGGCAGACCGTGCGCCACGAGTTGGCCTTGATGCTTGAAGTACCACGCCAGTAAACGTTCCGCGTAACGTCCAAGCCGAGTGAAGCGTTTCACATCCAGATAGGCTTCGAACGCACTGGCATCAGCGTCGAGTTGAAGCAGCCAGTCGCGGCATCGCTCGGCAGTGCCTGCCGGTAGCCGCGCGATCTTTCCTTGCCAGCGGGCGGCGTCTGCATCCAGCACATCCGGTGCTTCCAGCAGCCAGACCAGCGCGCGCACGTGCGGGTTGCTCAAACAAGCCCATCGCTGCTGAAATTCCGCTTGATGACTGAGGCTCTCTGAGCGCATCAGCTCAGTCGCCATCAATGATGTGCTGGGCGAGACAGAGATCGCGCCAGGTTTTTGCTTTGTCGGCGGGTTGTCTCAGCAGATAAGCCGGGTGATACGTAATCACCAAAGGGATGCCATAAAACTCGCGGGGCTCGCCACGCAAGCCTGCGAGAGCGGTATCCGCTGGCAAACCCAGCAATGACACAGCCGCTGTTTTACCCAGCGCGATGATGACTTGCGGACGAATCAGTGCAATTTGTCGACGCAGGTAGGGCATGCAAGCGTCAACCTCGTCAGGTGTCGGTGGTCGATCACGGCCATCGAAGCCCACCGGTCGGCATTTCACGATGTTGGCGATGTAGGTATCCTGCCCACGCGCCAAACCCAAAGCGCGCAGCATATTGTCGAGCAGCTTACCCGCAGGCCCGACAAACGGCTCGCCTTGTAAATCTTCATTACGCCCTGGCCCTTCACCAACAAACAACCAACGCGCAGCGCGGTCACCCACACCAGGCACCGCATGTTGTCTGCCCTCGCACAAACCACAGCGCGTGCACTCACGGATGCTAGCTTCCAGCGCATCCCAATCCATCGCGGCGAGCGCTGCGTCTTGCTGATCATTTGATGCTCTGGCCACCACTGTATCCGTACCAATCGCGGAGCCGGTATCTAAAGCCTGATCTGAAGCTGCGCCTGAACCTGTACTTGCAGCTATTCCAGCAGCAACACCATGACGACGCGCCCATACCGGGCCGAGGCCCATGTGCTGCAACTTATTCACCTTGTCGAGATTCACGCGGGCTCCTGCACAAGCTTAAGTCGCATCACGATGGCATCTTCGCGTGCGCTATCAGCGGCTGGGTAATATTTTTTGCGCGTACCAATCATTTGAAACCCGGCGTGGCGGTAGACCGCTAATGCATGTTGATTCGAGGGCCTAACCTCGAGAAGAATTTGATGGATACCGGCCGTTTTGGCCAAGGCGCACACCTTGTCGAGCAAATAACGCCCAATCCCCTGACCCTGTAAATCGGGCCTCACGGTAATGTTGAGCAGATGCACATCATCCACCGCGCTCATCAGCAAAAAATAACCCGCGAGGCGGCCATCGATTTCGCGCAGCACCCAAGCATCGTAGCGATTGGCCAATGAATCCAGGAAATTCCCTCGGGTCCAGGGAAACGGATAGGCATCATTCTCGATACGCACCACCTCCTCGACATCTCGCACATTCATGGGTGCGAATTCCAGTTTGCCAGCGTAGCGCGTTGTCTTCAGCACCGAACTCATGAGGCAACTCCGGCAGCAAGACGCTCTGCAGTGGTCAGCGCAACCTTGTTACGAAGATACAGGGGCTGCGCATCGCGCGCATCAACACCCTCACCCTTGGCCAAAGCGACTAATGCGAGCCGCGCGATGCTCCCTGCATGCGGCAGTATCTCGGGGTAGCGTCTTTCTGCAGCAAGTGCCGCAAAAGCCTCCGGATAAGCCATCACACCGTTGCCGCAAACCGCGGCCTCAGCATCCGTCACTACGTGCTCAGCGCGCGACAAGGTGGGCTCAGTTACCGTTCGCCATTCACCGTCATAGCGATAGCGCGCCCAATACACCTCGCCCATACGTGCATCCATCACTGCGATAAGCTCATCACCGGCGCCCGCCATGCGCGCCGCTTCCGCCATCGCCATCAGCGTGACAACTGGCACGACTTTACGCTGCACGCCAAACGCCAAGCCCTGTACTAGGCCGCAGGCAGTCCGAACACCCGTAAACGATCCGGGGCCGCAGCCGTAGGCAAATGCGTTGCAATCTGCCAGATCAATGCCTGCATCACTCAGAGCGCGTTGCAGCATGGGCAACACCGTAGCCGAGTGCGTAGTAGCTCCACTCGACTGCTGTGTAAACAATTCGCCTAGGTGCAAGACGGCGACTGATGCCAGTTCGGTCGATGTATCGATCGCGGCAAGTGTGGGTAGGTGATGCGGCATAGCCGGATTTTACCAAGCGCCCATCGGGTAGAATCTGGTCATGCAGTCGTTATTTTTAGTACCAGAGCAATTCCCCCAGCTGGCTCGTGCCTTGGACGAAGGCCGGTGGGTGGTTGCCTGCCTGTGCGCCGCATGGTGCGATGTCTGCAAACAGTACCGCCCTGGCTTTGAGGGGCTGGCTGCGGAGTATCCCGAACAGCAGTTTGTCTGGATTGATATCGAGGATCAAGCCGATCTGGTCGGTGACCTTGACGTTGAGAACTTCCCCACCATCCTGATTCAACACCGAGACATTGTTGTCTTCTACGGCACCATGCTGCCCGAGCCGCGCCAAGTGGCCCGTTTGCTTGAGGCGCAACTGAGTCGTGATGACGATGAACTTCGCCGTGAGGCCAGCAGCAGCGCCGAGCGCCAGCAATGGCAGCAGGAATGCAATCTGCGCTCGCTACTCGCGCAGTTCAGTGCCTAAAGACGCTCAAAAAACCTAGCTCGGATGTTGGTAGCGCCTGGTTGAACGACGTGTTTACGATTAAGGCGCATCCTCTAAGCGCAATGGCAGACTGCGGAGCCGCATACCTGTTAGCTTGAATACGGCATTAGCGACTGCCGGCGCAATCGGCGGCGTACCGGGTTCACCCACGCCCTCGGGTGCATCAGCTCCCGCGATAATCTCGACCTGCACCTCGGGCATGTCAGTGATGCGCAGCATTGGGTAGTCGTGAAAATTCAACTGCTGCACTCGGCCATCGCTAATCGTGATCTCGCCATGCAAGGCCGCAGACAAGCCAAATGCAATCGCCGACTCCATCTGCTGACGTACACCCTCAGGGTTGACCACCACGCCGCAATCCACCACACAGCTGACTTTATGGACACGGATATGTGCGCCCTCGACGGACACCTCGGCCACCTGCGCCACGATACTGCCGAATGACTGATGCAAGGCGACACCGAGCGCATGACCAGCAGCCGCCTTGCCCGCCAGCTTTACCGCCGCATCTAACACCGTCAAATGACGCGGGTGCCGGTACAGCATCTGGCGCCGAAAACGCACCGGGTCAACACCCGCCGCATGCGCGAGTTCGTCGATAAAGCTCTCTTTAAAAAACGCATTGTGCGAGTGACCCACTGAGCGCCAGGTACCGAGCGGCACCGACGACTCAACAGTGACATGCGACACCAGCTGATTCGGAATCTCGTAGCAATGGTCGTACAGCCCCTCGACCGTGGTCTTGTCCGGGCCCATCATCGGCAAGCCAAATGCCCGATGAATCAGATGCTGGCCCGGGGCGCCGGACGCGGACTTGGTGTCCCAGCCGACCAACTCGCCCTCTGCAGACAACATACCCGTCAAGCGCGCCACCGCAGCTGGCCGGTAAAAATCATGCGCCATATCCTGTTCGCGCGTCCACAGCAGTTGTACTGGCGCGCCCTCCATGGCAAGCGCCAGCTGCACCACCTGCGCCACCGTGTCATTGTCGAGACGTCTACCAAAGCCACCACCGAGCAAGGTGATCACCAGTTCCACCGCATCTTCTTCAATACCGGCGACGCGTGCAGCAACCGAGACCGCCAAGGATGGCGTCTGCGTCGGCACCCACAGCTTCAACCGTCCATTGACAAATTGTGCAGTGGCATTCACCGGCTCCATCGCTGCATGGGCGAGGAATGGCGCGCTGTAATCGGCGCTGATGTGCTTGGCACCTGCCACCGCTTTCATATCGCCGCGCTGGTGATAGCTGAATGCGTTTTCTTTTTCTATCGCTTCCAGCAGCGTTTGCGAAATCGTGGCCGATGACAGTGGTGCATTGATGCCCTCGTCCCAGACCACCGGTAGCTGCTCGATCGCCTGCATCGCCTGCCAGCGCGACTCGGCCACGACGGCCACCGCCTCAGGCGCTCCTGAAGGGTCAGCATTCAGCGCCATTACTCGCACCACACCGGGCAGTTTGTCGACAGCGCCGGGGTCAAAGCTTTTGAGTTTGCCGCCAATGACCGGGCACATCGCCAGCATGGCGTATCGCATACCTTCAAGGCGAACATCCATCCCGAAGCGCGCGCTACCGTTCACCTTGGCGGGCACATCCAGCCGCGCGGCGGGCGTGCCGATCAGCTTGAACTCAGAGATTGGCTTCACGGCGTAAGGCACATCGCCGATGGCCGCTGCACTAGGCGCAAGCTCGCCGTAGCTGACCGAGCGACCACTGCCATGCGATACACGGCCCTCTGCGGTGCTGCATTCTGTTTCAGGCACACCCCAACCGCGCGCAGCGGCGGCTACCAGCCGCGCGCGTGCCGCCGCGCCTGCCTCTCGCATCGGTAGCCAACTGTCTTTGATACTGGAAGAGCCGCCGGTCACCATCAGCCCGAGTTCGCGCATCAGCTTGCGCGACATCCACTGCGCGCCGCGCTTCACCAAGCCCTGATCATCAGGATGAAACGGCAAGCCATCTGCCGCCATCGAGGTATCCCCATAGATGGCGCGTAGCGGTGCCTGCATCATGTCAATCGATGAAAGCGGCACATCCAACTCCTCTGCCACCAGCATTGCCAGCGAGGTCATCACGCCCTGACCCATCTCACTTTTGGCGAGCATCACGGTGACACGGCCATCGGCCGCTACACTGAGCCAACCATTCAATGGGTATTGCTTGTCTGGCCAGCTTACCGGCGGATTGGCGTGCAAGCGTTGGCGCGGCGGCAGTAAAGTCCACCCCACCACCAAGGCACCGGCGACGCCGAGACTCCCCAGCAAAAATGTCCGACGCGAACGGTCGTAATCAGGAAAGCTCAAGGGTGCGCTCACTGATGAAGGTCATGCGATTCATAGACTGCATGTTAACCCGAAGCCGCACAGTACCAAGACAAGGCCAGGGTCGATGAACCCCACCGCATGAGCGAAAGCTTTTTCCAGTCCTTTATCTTGCTGCTACTGGTCACCGACCCGTTCGGCAATGTGCCGCTGTTCGTCAGCACTCTGCGGCAAGTTGCGCCTGAGCGCCGCCACCGCGTCGTGCTACGCGAGTGCCTGATCGCTTTTGGCTTGCTATTGGTGTTCATGATGGTTGGCCGGCCCTTTCTGGAAGCGCTGCAGTTGAGTGAGGTAGCGCTTCGTATTGGCGGTGGCGTTATATTGTTTTTGATCGCGCTGCGGATGGTCTTTCCGCAACCTGGCGGCGTGTTTGGGCAAACTCACGCCGGTGCTGCCGAGCCGCTGATTGTTCCACTCGCTATTCCAGCCCTTGCCGGACCATCGGCGCTGGTCACCGTGCTGCTGTTTTCATCGCAGGCAAAAATGTCGATATGGCTCTACGCAGCGGTGATCTCGCTGGTAGCGGTCGTCTGGCTGGCAGTATTGCTCGCGGCCGAGCGGCTACAGCGGGTGTTGGGTGATGCGGTAATGACCGCGTTCGAACGTCTGATGGGTTTGATTCTGACCGCGATTGCTATCGAGATGCTGCTGGCCGGGGTGCGGGCTTATGTGGCCTCGATGTAAGTTTGTGATCACCATGCGCCTTCCCCGACTGCCCTTATGCAAAGTTTCACTCATGCGAGCATTAAGTTTCCCTTTGTTTAACTATTGCACGGCTTTTTTATCCCGTCATTGGGCGTGCTTCGATCCACGTCCGAATAAACGTAGTTATAATAAATCCCGATGTTTTTGCAGTTTGATTCGCTCAAAGACGAACTTAACCAGCAGAAGCATGGAATTTCGTTGGTATTGGCGGCCGACCTGGATTGGGAGTTCGGCATTGTTTGGGATGATGACCGCGTTGATTACGGCGAGCGACGCCAGTGCTGCCTAGCGCCCATTGGCTCACGGCTGTTTTTTGTTGTGTTTGTAGACCGCGCTGAGCAACGCCGCATCATCAGTCTCAGAAAAGCAAATGTAAGAGAAATCAAATTTTATGCAGAACACTGTCAAGACCCGTAGTGGGTTGACCCTAATCGTTCCGGATGCGGCAGAGGACAAGAAGATTACTGAGGGCGCGCTTGCAGATCCGGATGCACAACCGCTGACTGATGAGCAGATAAAGCGACTCCGACCAACTCGGCTCAGAGGACGACCGCTCGGAACAGGCAAAAAAATGCAACTGACGCTCCGCATCGATACCGAGGTCATCGATTACTTCAAACAGAGTGGCGAGGGATGGCAGACCCGAATGAATGATGTCCTGCGAGACTGGGTTGCTAGTCGTTAATCAAATCAGAGCTAATTGAGAGCAATGGACGAAAAAAAGCCCCGCTCAGGCGGGGCTTTTCGTTTTGCTATCGATGATTCAGCGCATCAGACCGGCTTGATATTCGCTGCCTGCAGGCCTTTCGGGCCGCTAACAACATCAAACTCAACCTTTTGGTTCTCCTGCAGCGTTTTGAAGCCTGAGGATTGGATCGCGGAGAAATGGGCGAAGAGGTCAGCACCACCACCCTCTGGGGTAATAAAACCGAAGCCTTTTGCGTCATTGAACCACTTAACAGTACCCGTTGCCATGCAATTTCCTTTCAATGAGTCATCTTTGATGACCCTGGTTAAGGCGGAAGTTCCGCCGGAGGACCGTCTCAACCAAGTAAGGAATTACAGCCAAATACTGCACCACTGCTACCTGAGCCTCAACGTCGAGGGCATTATACCGGAGATACACTAACAACTTGACAAAACCTATCTAAGTTTGCCCCAAATCCAAATTAGCATACGTTCAGCATCGGACCCATTGACGCAGCCCTAACAAGCCACTTAGTTAAAGCAAACGGACCAGCCGAGCGACCAAGGGCCAAATCCCCTATAGTTCCGGAATCAACCACCCCATCCCTCCCATGAAATTCGATGTCGCCATTGTTGGCAGCGGGCTCGCCGGACTGTCCGTTGCGCTGCACCTTGCAGAAACTCGTAAGGTTGTTGTGATCTCCAAGCGCGCGCTGCACGACGGCGCCAGCAACTGGGCGCAGGGTGGTATCGCTGCAGTACTCGACTCCCATGATAGTCAGGATGAGCACGTCAGCGACACGCTGGCGGCTGGCGCTGGCTTGTGTGATGAGACCGCTACACGCTTCATCGTATCGCGAGGCCGCGAGGCCATCGATTGGCTGATCGCGCAGGGCGTGCCATTCACGCGTGACGATAGTGCCGAACTGGGGTTTCATCTGACCCGCGAAGGCGGACACAGTCAACGTCGGATTATTCACGCTGCCGATGCGACCGGCCATGCAGTACAGGTCACACTGGAAGAAAAGGTCAGGCAGCATCCCAACATCACGTTGCTCGAGCATCATATTGCGATCGACTTGATAACCTCCGACAAGCTCGGCATGCATAACGGCGCAACGCATTGCTTCGGCCTGTATGTGCAGGATGTAAATAGCCATACGGTGATGACGATTGCCGCCGATCAAACTGTGCTCGCGACCGGCGGCGCCGGCAAGGTTTATCTGTACACCACCAACCCCGATACCGCGACCGGTGACGGTATCGCAATGGCATGGCGCGCGGGTTGTCGCGTCGCGAACATGGAGTTCATCCAGTTCCATCCGACCTGCCTG
Organism: Oxalobacteraceae bacterium; assembly: GCA_027485795.1. Classification (GTDB taxonomy): domain Bacteria; phylum Pseudomonadota; class Gammaproteobacteria; order Burkholderiales; family Burkholderiaceae_D; genus Pernthalerella. The sequence goes on along the minus strand of JAIXQK010000148.1, from coordinate 112,500 downwards.
TATCACCCATATGCGAAGTCTTTCCTGGTCACTGAAGCCGTGCGCGGCGAAGGCGGCGTGCTGAAGCTGCCCGCAAGTGCAGGAGCCGCTGCCGGCCAGCGCTTCATGCCATCACATGACGAACGCGCCGAACTAGCACCACGCGATATTGTGGCGCGCGCGATCGACTTCGAGATGAAGAAGCGTGGCCTGGACTATGTCGATCTCGACATCAGCCATAAGCCACCCGAGTTTTTGAAAGAGCACTTCCCGACGATTTACGCACGCTGCTTGGAGCTGGGGATCGATATCACGCAGCAAGCAATACCGATCGTGCCCGCAACGCACTACACCTGCGGTGGCATCATCACCGATCTGCACGGACGTACCGATATTCAAGGCTTGTATGCCGTGGGCGAGACCGCGTATACCGGCTTGCATGGTGCGAACCGATTAGCCAGTAACTCGCTGCTCGAGTGCGTGGTACTGGGTCGTGCCGCTGCGATGGATATCGAGTCGCAGCCGACAACCAAGTCGCCTGCACTACCGGCTTGGGACGAGAGCCGCGTGACGGATGCTGACGAAGAAGTCGTGATCACGCAGAACTGGGATGAACTTCGCCGCGCGATGTGGAATTTTGTAGGTATCGTTCGTACGACAAAACGTCTAGAGCGCGCACAGCACCGTATCGCACTACTGAAGGAAGAAATCAACGAGTACTACGCAAACTTCCGCATTACCCGCGATCTTCTGGAGCTAAGAAATCTAGTTGAAGTGGCGTCACTGATTGTGAGTAGCGCAATGGCGCGAAGAGAAAGCCGCGGGCTACATTACAGCCTGGACTTCCCGGAGACCTTGCCGAAGGCAGTACCAACGGTACTGGCGCCTGAGCGAAAAACGCCCGTCCGCCGCTAATCAACGGCCTTATCAAATCAAACGGTAACTCTGAGCGAGTAATCTGTCGCCTTCAAGTCTTTGGTCAATGCGCCGATAGAAATCCGGTCGACACCGGTCTCTGCAATCGCTCGAACGCTGTCACGGTTAACGCCACCCGAGGCCTCAAGCACCGCCTTACCTGCCGTCATTGTAACGGCTTCGTGCATCATGTCGTTCGTGAAGTTATCCAGCAGGATCGAGGTCGCGCCCGCATCAAGTGCCTGCTTTAAATCGTCAAGAGTCTCAACCTCGATTTGAATCGAAACGCCCGCCTTCAGCGAATGTGCAGCGTCCATCGCCGCCTTGATACCGCCAGCAGCGGCGATATGGTTTTCTTTGATCAGAATGCCGTCATACAGCGCAAGGCGCTGGTTCATGCCGCCACCCACACGTACCGCGTATTTTTGCGCCAATCGCAATCCCGGCAGCGTTTTGCGTGTATCAAGAATTGCTGCCTTAGTACCTTCAATGAGCTTCACATAGTGGCGCGTCGCAGTCGCAACACCAGACATCAGTTGCAGAAAATTCAGTGCAGGGCGTTCGGCCGTCATCAATGACCTTGCCGGCCCAGAGATGCTACAGACCGTTGAATCTGCTGGCATCAAATCACCCTCGGCGAAATGCCACTGAATACAGATGTGCGGATTAACCTGATTCATCACGCCTTCAAACCACGGCGCGCCGCATAGTACGGCGTCTTCGCGAACGACCACTTTCGCCTTTACGTATGAAGACTCAGGCAGCAGCAACACAGTCCAGTCTCCGCTACCAATATCTTCGATCAGCGCAGCACGAATATTCGCTGCCAATGCTTCTGATAGTGCAGCATCAAACGGCGCGAAAGGGTTTTTCAGGTTGCTCAAGTCGCTTTGCTCGAAATAATTGACGCGTCTAAACTCGCTGGGCCGTTGTTAACGGTCAAACTCAGGCCGGGCCGATGCCAGAAAACAGCTTCTGCTCGGCAGCAAGGTCGGATGAAGGCCGAACATTTGCTTTTTTAGCTGCTGCAAAGTCGAGCATGCGGTTCATGCAGGTGACCGCTTTCTCGCGCGTAGCAGGTTCGACATGAATCTCATTAGCGCCGCTTTCGAGCACATCAATCAGATTCTGCAGACCATTCATCGCCATCCAGGGGCAATGCGCGCAGCTCTTACAGGTAGCGCTGTTGCCAGCGGTCGGTGCCTCGATGAACACCTTGCCTGGCGCGGCTTGACGCATCTTATGCAAGATACCGTTGTCGGTGGCGACGATAAATTCTTTTGCAGCCAGTGACACTGCCGCCGCTATCAGTTGAGAGGTCGAGCCTACGACATCCGCTTGCGCTACTACTGCAGCCGGTGACTCGGGATGCACCAGCACTTTCGCTTGTGGATGTTCCGCGCGCAGCAGATCGAGTTCGATACCCTTGAACTCGTCATGCACCATGCAGGAGCCCTGCCATAACAGCATGTCGGCGCCGGTCTGCTGTTGGATATAACCACCCAGATGACGGTCTGGCGCCCAAATAATCTTCTGGCCCTGCTCGTGAAGATGTTTCACGATATCGAGACCAATCGACGAGGTCACCATCCAGTCCGCGCGCGCTTTCACTGCTGCGCTGGTGTTGGCATACACCACGACAGTTCGATCCGGATGCGCGTCGCAGAACGCGGTAAATTCATCCACGGGGCAGCCAAGATCAAGCGAGCAAGTGGCGTCGAGATCCGGCATCAAGATGGTTTTATCTGGCGAGAGTATCTTTGCAGTCTCGCCCATAAAACGTACACCAGCAACCACCAAAGTCTTTGCCGCATGATCACGGCCGAAACGTGCCATCTCCAGCGAGTCAGACACGCAACCGCCGGTTTCTTCAGCGAGGTCCTGCAAGTCGGCGTCAACGTAATAATGCGCCACCAGTACCGCGCCCTTTTCTTTCAACAAGACGCGCGCGCGGTCCTTCAGCTGCAAACGCTGTTGTGGCGTGACCGGTGCAGGCACCTTGGCCCAAGTTGAGGTAACGCAACTGATACCGTCTGCATCGGGCTTTTCAAATTCAACGGTCTTGATTTCCAACACACACTCCAGAGAAATACGATTTAGACCAGCTTAGACTTTCAATGATCGGGAATGTCACTTCGCTGACTGAGATAGATAGGACTGCATCGTCATGGTGAATCCATGATCCGATGAATCCAGCGCACAGCGCGCACCGACCGGCAGGGTCAGCTTGTCTTTCATATGACCAAACGGCAAACCTTGCATTATCGGCAGCTCGAAACGCATCCGCAGGTAGCTGAGCATCTGGTTGAAGTCGTAACCATTGTCGTACTCGGTTAGCCTATAGCCAGAAAAATCACCCAACACAATCGCGCGCTGCTGACGCAACACACCGGCATGCGCCAGCTGTAGCAGCATGCGCTCGACGCGGTAAGGATGTTCATTCACATCCTCGATAAAAAGAATACCGTCTTGTACCGTTGGCATCCAGGGCGTACCGATCAAGTGGCAGAGCATGGTCAAGTTACCGCCCCACAGCGTGCCTTCGATACGAGCTACTGGGTTGCCCTGTGCTTCGACATTGATGCGATAAGCGTCTTGCGTCACACACTGCCAGAAATGCTGATGCGTAAATTCACTCAGATCTGCGCGACTGAAGTCGTCGCAAATCATCGGGCCGGCAAAACTACCTGCACCCGCAGTGGCCAGCATAGCCAACTGAACGACCGTGAAATCACTATGGCCCACCCAACGCTTGCCACCCTCGAGCACACTGCGTGTCAGCAGGTTGAAATCAATGGCTGGCAATGAACGCGACAGACCATAGCCACCACGTAGCGCGATCACCATCTCAATGTGGGGATCAAGCGCAGCAGCATGAAGTTGCGCGACGCGCTCGGCATCGCTGCCAGCGAAGCGCTGATCGCGCGTGCCATTGGCAGAAAAATCTTGCACGGTATGCCCGAGCGAGCGTAGATGGTCCAGGCCGCGCGTAAACGCTGCTGGGTCAGCCGCATAGCCGCTGGGCGCCACCACCGCAATATGGAAAGTTCTACTCATGAATGCTCTGTGCGCGACTGCTGGCGCCGCTCCGCAAAAAAATCAGACAGCATTGTGCCGCATTCGTCGGCTAGCACGCCGCCTATGACTTCAGCGTGATGGTTCAACTGCGTGTTTGCAAACAGATTCAGCACCGATCCGCAAGCACCCGTTTTAGGGTCACACGCGCCGAACACCACCCGCGCAATCCGCGCATGCATCATCGCCCCAGCGCACATCACGCAAGGCTCCAGCGTGACGTATAAGGTGCAACCGGGCAAACGATAATTACCAATGGCCGTCGCCGCGGCACGCAGCGCCGCGATCTCTGCGTGGTGCGTCGGGTCATGGCGGCTGATCGGACGATTAAAACCCGTCGCAATCACCTCGCCGTCTTTCACAATCACCGCGCCTACGGGCACCTCGCCAGCAGCGCGTGCCTCTGCCGCCTGCGCCAGCGCCAGCTGCATGTAGTCGTGGTCCGTCATTCAGCCTCGGTGATCTCTGCCCAGCAGTTCGGGGTCTCATGCAGTACCAGCTTCTGTAGCCGCAAGCCAGTACCGTAACGGTCGATAAATGCCGCATGCAAAATCTCGAAGGCCGTGCGTGCGAGGTTTTCTACTGTCGGAATGCGATCAATCACCACGGTCTTGTGATTTGGCAGCGAATTCAAAAAATCTCGTACCGGAGTGTCTTTGGCATACACCAAGAATGCATGGTCCCAGACATCGACCAGATGCTGGTGCGCGATCGCCTTGACATCAGAAAAATCCATGATCATGCCGTTGTCCGAACTTCCCTCTTGCTCGATCACATCACCAATCAAAGTAATCTCGAGCACGTAACGGTGCCCGTGCAAATTACGGCACTGACTCTTGTGGTCGGGGATCCGGTGACCGGCGTCAAACTCAAGCTTACGGGTAATAGTAATCATCAATATCAGGGTAGTTGAAGCAGCTTGTGCATTTGTACTGACAAACGCCAGCGCGGGCGCTGCTTGCAAGTGCTAATGGCGAATTCCGTATTGCGTTGTTTATCGGGACCATCCATCGGCTGTAAAAAATAATGCTGGAAACTCAGCTGCTCAAAAGCAGCCAGGTCCTGACCCGTTTGCGGCACCACGACTTTGATTTCATCACCGCGCTCAACCACCAGCGCCGCACCCTGCTTGGGGCTGACACAGACCCAATCCACGCCGTCAGGCACCGGTAGCGTCCCGTTGGTCTCAATCGCTATCTCATATCCGCGTTCGTGCATGGCAGCGATCAGTGACTCATCGAGTTGTAGCAGCGGTTCGCCACCGGTAAACACCACATATTTGTGCAGGCGAGTACCGGCAAACCATTGCGCATCTATCGCATCAGCCAGCAGGTGTGCTTCAGCGAAACGACCACCATTGACACCATCTGTGCCTACAAAATCCGTGTCGCAGAAGCGGCAGATTGCATCAAGGCGATCCTGCTCGCGACCGCTCCACAGATTGCAACCGGCAAAGCGACAGAACACCGCCGGGCGCCCAGCCTGAGCGCCCTCGCCTTGCAAGGTGTGAAAGATTTCTTTGACGCTGTAGCTCACGGGTAAGCGGGCACGGTTAAGCGAGCGAACTGCTGCGCTGGAATAACGCGAGATTATACGGTGCTGCGTACTTATCGATCGTACCCCGAGGAACTATGGCCGAGATCCCCCGCGGCCCCATCTTTAATGACCTCATCAAAAAAAACACCGGGACGCGCCCGGTGTTTAAGGTCAGATCGTCGACGCTTACAGCTACGTCGAATCTTCAATTACATTTAGCTCATGCTGCTTCGGGCACGCTAGGCAGACCGGCCAAGGCCATCGCCAGCTCTTGCTCGCTGTAGTTTTCGTCTTTCAGGTTGCCGGAGAAGTAGTTCTGGTAAGCCGCCATATCGAAGTGACCATGGCCGCACAGATTGAGCAAAATCGTCTCGCTTTTACCTTCACGCTTGCAGCGTAATGCTTCTTCAATCGCGCCCTTTACCGCATGATTGGCCTCGGGTGCGGGCACGATACCTTCATGACGCGCGAACAGCACCCCGGCCGCAAAGCACTCGGTCTGGTGATACGCCACAGCCTCGAGCAAGCCAAGCTCTTTCAAATGAGATACCAGCGGCGCCATGCCGTGATAACGCAAACCGCCGGCGTGGAAGCCGGGGGGTGTGAACGACGAACCCAGCGTGTGCATCTTGGTCAGTGGTGCCATGTGACCCGTATCACCGAAGTCGTAGGCATAACGGCCGCGGGTCAGTGAGGGACAAGCCGCGGGCTCAACCGCAACGATGCGCGGCTTGGCACCACCGCGCAGACCGGCACCAATAAAGGGGAACGCAATACCCGCGAAGTTGGAACCACCGCCGGTACAACCAACGATCACGTCTGGGTACGCATCCGCCATCGCCATCTGCTCCATCGACTCGATACCAATGATGGTCTGGTGCATCAGCACATGATTTAGCACCGAACCCAGCGCATATTTGGTGTCGGCATTGGTGGCAGCCACCTCAACCGCTTCGGAGATTGCAATCCCCAAGCTGCCCGGGTGATCAGCACGATCAGCCAACACCTTGCGACCGTAGTTGGTTTCGTTGGACGGTGATGGCAAACAGCGTGCGCCATAAGTCTCCATCACTGCGCGACGGTAGGGCTTCTGGTCATAAGACACGCGCACCTGAAACACGGTGACATCAATGTCGAACAATGAGCCCGCGAATGACAGCGAGGTACCCCACTGCCCTGCGCCGGTTTCTGTGGTCAGACGTTTCACGCCCGCTTGCTGGTTATAAAACGCTTGCGGAATCGCGGTGTTCGGCTTGTGGCTACCGGCTGGACTCCCACCCTCGTATTTATAGAAAATTTTTGCCGGTGTTTGCAGCGCCTGCTCGAGGCGGTACGCACGGAACAGCGGCGCGGGACGCCACAGCTTGTACACCTCACGCACTGGCTCGGGAATATCAATCTCGCGCTCGGTGGAGACCTCCTGCATGATCAGTTCCATCGGGAACAGCGGCTCGAGATCGGCCGGACCGATCGGCTGCAAGGTGCCCGGGTGCAGTGGCGGTGGCAGAGGCTTCGGCAGATCCGCCTGAATGTTGTACCAGCGGCGTGGAATGCGATCTTCAGGCAACAGGAATTTGGTCTGCGACATGCAAGTGTCTCCGTAATCGTTATGTTTTTAGTTGGACAAACGACAGCCGCACGAATGATAGTAATTTGAAAATATTTTCGTGCGGCCGAATCGATAATTTACTTGGTGAACGAGGGTTTAGTCCACCACGGCTTTCACAAAATGCATGGCAGTGCTTATTTCGCCTTCAAGCACTCGCTCATGAACTTTTTGCGCTCGTCCCCTTTTTTGCCAGTCGCTTCCTTGTTACACGTAGCCATTTTGCTCTGCTGCGAGTTCATCGCTGGCTTAGGGTCCTCGGCAGGCTTTTTACTCAGGCAGTCTTTCATGAAGGCCTTGCGCTCATCGCCCTTCTTGCCGGTGGCTTCCTTGTTACAGGTGGCCATCTTGTTTTGCTGCTCGGTCGCGGCATGAGCTGTTGCAACGGAAAACGCAAGCAGCACGGCCATCATGGACAGGATTGTTCTCATCTTGTTCTCCCTCTCGGATGCGCGGTCTCGGATATGATTTTTAGTGCCGCTAGCCCGCACTTGCCGGCGACTATTCCCATACTATAACCGGGGAAAATGACCATCCGGTAACCTGACAAATCAGCCCGCAATAGCCCCCGTGTTAGCGGCATTAGGGTGCATTAGGAGGACATTAGGAGAACGTTAGAGGGCATCAAGAAGTGCCAGGACACATTGATCGGATCAACCCGATTCAAGTGCCCGCAGTTCTTCATTGGTGTGACGCAAGCGATCGGCGAGCGCGATAGAGAGCGAAGCAAATACATGGGAAGCCATCACCGGATCTTCGGTGGCGTAGCGGTCAAAGTCTGGCCGCGGCAAAATTAGCAGCTCGGTATCCGTCACCGCCGTAACATCTGCCGAATGCGGGTGATGATCAAGGAAAGACATCTCACCAAAAAACTGCCCTCGACCAAAAGTCGCCATGTGCATGCGTCGTGCTTCTTCCAGTAATAAATCAATACGCACCGAACCATGGGCAATCAGCATCAGCGAATCACCGGGTGTACCTGCGATAAAAATCGTTTCGCCAGCAGCATAAAAGCGTTTTTGTACGCACGGTTGCAGCGCCGCCAAGGTACTAGGCTGCATATCGCTGAATAACTCGAACTCGTCTAGCTTCAGCGGCCGGCCCTCATCCACGTGGACACCAAGCGTGCGCAGCGTCTCTTCCTCGACCCACTCCAGCGCGTCGGCAAAATCATCAAATATGCGAATCTCTTCACCGCTATGGGTGACACCCAGCTCTTTCAAATAACCGCGCAGATTACGCCCGGTCGGCAAAGTAAACGGCAAGCGCGAGAGCAATAAAGTTGCACCTCGCTCGGCCAGTTGCGCGCGCACACGGTCAAGCATGTGCGCCGCCGTCATATCGATCGATTGCACGCGCTGAAAATCCAGAATCAGATAGCGTGCTTTTTGAAGATCGGGTTCCAACCTACGGTACAGCGCATCGGTATTGCCGAAGAACAGACTACCCTGCAACTCATAAATCAAATTACTGGCACCATGCTCGCGGAGTGCCTCGCGCTCTTTACGCGAGCGAACGCGCTTTGAGAAAATCAAGTCGCCTCTACTCTGGTGACGTACGGTTGACGAGTGAATCTGTTCTCGGATGAACATAAGAATCGCTAGTACGACACCAAGTGCCGAAGCAGCGATCAGGCCCACCATCTTGGCCACCACGACTACGGAAATAATGACCAAGAAATCCAGCAGCGTGACGCGCGATCGCGCCAGGTGGAACAAATGCCAGTCGATCATCCGAAAGCCGATTACCAGCAACAGGCCCGCCAATGCAGCCACCGGCAACCAACACAGCAAAGGCGTCAGCACCAAGAACGCCAGCATCGACCATAGACCAGCGAACACGCCGGACATTTTTGTCATGCCGCCACTAGCACGATTCACCAGCGACGCACCCATGGTGCCCGAGCCGGGTGTGCCACCAAACAGCGTAGAGGCCAGATTACCCAAACCTTGACCGATCAGTTCACGGTTCGAGTCGTGCCGCGTGCCAGACATGGCGTCCAGCACGAGACAGGTTTTAAGCGTATCAATCGAGAGCAATACGGCCAGCGTCAGCGCTGGTACGATCACTTGCTCCCAGTGCGGCAGGGGCGTCGAACCAAACCTATCCCAAGCCGCGGCCATGCTGCCCCAGACACCATCCGCACCAGCATCAAAACGCCCAATCACAAAGCTGTTCTGATCCAGGCTGGCAAGCGCGGAGTAGGCTGTGAGCGCGAGCAACCAATACATCACGACACCCGCGGCCAAACCCTGAATCACTGCCGGCACCCGACGCGAGGGGAAACGGGTTGCAAGCACCATCATCGCCATGGTGCTACCACCAATCAGCAGGCTAGCGCCGCTCCAATCCGCCGGATGCAGCAGCGCATTGAACCAGTCAGTGCCAGCTGGCGCGCCCAGCAGCTTTGGTAATTGCGAGGCGATGATGATCAAACCAACACCACTCAAATAGCCGCTCACGACTGGAAATGGCATATAGCGAATCAGCTGCCCGATACCAAATGCACCGAGCATGATCTGCAAAAGACTGCTGCAGACTGCAACCAAAAACAGAATGAGCAGAATCGATGCGGGGTCGTGGCCCTGATGAACCAGTTCGATGGCCAGCGCCGAAATCACCGCTGCTGCAGGTGCGCTCGGCGCGGAGATCAGCCGCCGCGTGCCACCCAGCAGCGCGGCTAACAAGCCGAGTATCGTTACCCCGATCAGGCCAGCGATGGCGCCCTGCGCACCAAACTGCGGTCCAAGCGGGGCCAGGATGGTGACACCAAATGCGATTGCAGATGGGAGCGCGACCAACATCGCGGCTAGGCCACCCCATACATCTGCCGCCAAGTTTTTGTCGCTATTGGCACTGCTGGCCGGACTGCTGGCTGTACTGCTCATGAAATCCCCCAAAGCGTCGGCGCGAGTATAGAGAAGGTCGGATGGGAAATTTTCCTTAAATAGAAATTTCCTTTTTGGCACTGTGTAGAAAAATCTCTATAGCGAGAGGTGTCCGTCATTCAATTAGTTTCAAAGCATGCGCATACTAACTTTAGGTTAGACTAACCGAGCCATAAGATAGCGCTCTGTCAGCGCTATCCGCATTCACACGCTACTCGCAAGCATATGTATATCTTGGCCGTTGCGACCCTATATTTCCTTGGCTTTTACGCCAATGATGTTTTCTTCTCTAATCTCGAGCATCATCGTGGTGCTCACTGGATTTTTTTGCCGGCTGGATTGCGTCTGCTTGGTATTCTTCTGCTGGGTAGCATTGGGGCCATCGGGATTTTTCTGGGGTCACTGCTGGCAACGCTGATTCTGGGTCAGAGTACCCCGCTTGGCATGGTCGTAGAGTCCCTGATTTCTGCTGGCGCGCCTCTGCTTACCTATTATGTGGCGTTGCGCTATGGCCTATCCGTCAATCTGAAAAATCTCAACGCAAAGTCGCTTTTCTTATTAGCCACCGTCTTTGCTGCAGCCAGCGCGCTGATGCACTCGATTTGGTACGCGACCCAAGGTGTTGCCGAAAGTTTTGCAACAAGCTTTCTCGCCATGTTTATCGGCAATCTGCTTGGAACAATCATTGTTTTATATATCATCCGCGCAGGTTTGGTTTTTGCGGGGAATCGATGGAAACGATCGAAAAAACAAGTCAATCCCGATTGAAGGACTGTAGGTTGTCGACTTCGGGCGTTTTCGTTACCGATTGTCGTTGCCGTCATCACTACGGTAGCAGCAACCTTCAGGCGGCTCGTGCCTTGTGTAATTTCTTATAGCTGTCGATCAGCCGATGATGCCTCTCCAGACCCTCCAGTTTCATGCTGGTCGGCGTTAATCCGTAGAAGCGGACACTACCCTCCACCGAACCCATGACGGCGTCCATCCGTTCATTGCCAAACATTCGACGGAAGTTCGCCTCGTAATCTTCCAGCTCCATATCGTCATCAAGTAGCACCTCCAGCACCGCATTCAGGGCCTGATAAAACAATCCGCGCTCGACAGAATTGTCGTTGTACTGCAGGAAGGCCTCTACCAACTCGAGCGTCTCTTCAAATTGCTGCAAGGCGAGATGAATAAGTAATTTCAACTCAAGAACGGTCAACTGTCCCCAGACCGTATTCTCGTCAAATTCAATGCCGATCAGCGTCGCAATGTCAGCGTAATCGTCCAACTCATTGTTACTAAAACGCTCAAGCAGTGCCTCCAGGCTGGCGTCATCCAGACGATGTAAGTTCAGAATATCGGAACGAAACAAGAGTGCCTGATTGGTGTTATCCCAGATCAAGTCTTCGACCGGATAAACTTCAGAATAACCAGGCACCAGAATCCGGCAGGCTATAGCACCCAACTGGTCAACGACCGCCGTGTACACCTCATTACCCATGTCATTAAGAATCCGAAACAGGCTTGCTGCTTCGTCACGATTGGCGTTTTCACCGTGACTAGAAAAGTCCCATTCAACAAACTCGTAATTCGCTTTACTACTGAAAAAGCGCCACGAAACAATGCCGCTGGAATCGATGAAATGCTCAACAAAATTATTGGGCTCAGTGACAGCATTACTCTCGAAGGTGGGCCGGGGTAGATCGTTGAGACCCTCAAAGCTGCGACCCTGCAGTAATTCAGTGAGACTGCGCTCCAGCGCGACCTCGAAGTTGGGATGCGCACCGAACGATGCAAAAACACCCCCAGTGCGTGGGTTCATTAAGGTGACGCACATCACCGGATAGACGCCACCCAGCGATGCATCTTTCACCAACACCGGAAAACCCTGCGCTTCCAGTCCTTGAATGCCGGCAAGGATATCGGGGTATTTGGCTAACACCTCGTACGGCACATCAGGCAAAGCGATTTCACCTTCTAAAATCTCGCGCTTTACGACTCGCTCGAAAATCTCAGACAGGCATTGCACCTCCGCCTCAGCCAGTGTATTACCTGCACTCATGCCATTGCTGGCAAATAGGTTTTCGATGAGATTTGACGGGAAATACACCACCTCACCGTCAGACTGTCGCACGTATGGCAGCGAACAGATACCGCGTTCCACATTGCCGGAGTTAGTGTCGATCAGGTGCGAGCCACGTAACTCGCCATCGGGATTATAAATATTCAGGCAGTACTCATCGAGAATCTCAACCGGTAGCGCATCTCCGGGACCTGGCTTGAACCAGCGTTCATTCGGGTAATGAACAAACGCCGCGTTAGCGATATCTTCGCCCCAATAAGCGCCGGCGTAGAAATGGTTATTACTGAGTCGCTCGATATATTCACCCAATGCTGACGCCAATGCGCTTTCTTTGGTCGCGCCCTTACCATTGGTGAAACACATCGGTGAGTGTGCATCGCGAATATGCAAGGACCACACATGAGGAATGATGTTACGCCAGGAAGCGATTTCAATCTTGATGCCCAAATCGGCCAACAGACCCGACATATTGGCTATGGTTTGCTCCAAGGGCAGGTCTTTGCCAGCGATAAAGGTGCTGGTGTCAGAGTTCGGTTTCAAGCTGAGCAAAGCCTGTGCGTCGGCATCCAGACTATCTACTTCTTCAATAATGAACTCAGGCCCGGCTTGTATAACTTTTTTGACGGAACAGCGCTCAATAGAACGCAAAATACCGCGGCGATCTACTTCCGGAATATCCGGCGGCAACTCAACCTGAATCTTAAAAATTTGCTGATAACGATTTTCCGGATCAACAATATTATTTTGCGACAGACGGATGTTTTCCGTAGAGAGATTACGGGTTTCGCAATACAACTTAACGAAGTACGCAGCACATAAAGCCGACGAGGCCAGAAAGTAATCGAAAGGACCGGGCGCAGACCCATCGCCTTTATAGCGAATGGGCTGGTCAGAGATTACTGTGAAGTCATCGAACTTGGCTTCAAGCCGAAGCTTATCGAGAAAGTTGACCTTGATTTCCATGTAATACCTTCAAAAATAGGCGCTTTAACGCTCCGGGCAAACTACCTACCAAGTTATTGACTGCTTCCGCCGAAGTGATGGATGGTGAGGAATAGACACGATCAGTCAGACATTTTTGGTATAGACCGATTCAAGCTCCGGATGAACCTTGAGAAAGCCGGTACTTTGCAATGAGACAATGGTCTAACTGATACGCGAGATAAAGAGGCCTAGGATCGTAATGCCGCCGAAAATTAGAACAAAGAGCGCTACCAAAATTAGGTAAACTCTCAACGATTTCTTTCCTACCAAAGCAACTTTATTTTTTGTCATAAGATGATGTGGAAAGTTTAACTACTTAATTTTTTTCGGATCATTGCGCGTAGTAAAAGCAATTTTGCAACACCAATATTCACCTAGATATAATTGAAACGGAGAACTTCATGGAAGACGCACGTTGTTGTGGAACTGGCACCTGCATTATTAACGCGGATGGCGAATGTTGGTGTGGTCAACGGTGGAACGGCACGCACATGTGTTTTCCAGACACTTTACTAGGCAAGACTACTGATGATAATGCGAAGACTGCCGGCGCAGCATTGGGTGACGATCATTCCTGATCAAGCAAATAAGGTTTCATCTGGGAACTTCACTAATGAAGTAAGCGACTGCCGAGCACAGTGGCGAGAGGTCATCACCCTACGAACCACCAGGTAAGACTCGGCATGAACAGTTCAGCTTGAAAACTTAAGCGCTGCAACACCAAGAATGATGAGCAAAACGCCGAGTATGCGCATCTGCGACAGCACATCTCCGAAAAACAGGACGCCGACAATGAACGTCCCGGCACCACCTATTCCAGTCCAGATCGCGTAAGCCGTTCCAATGGGTATGTTTTGCTGAGCGAGCCAGAGGAAATACCCGCTCAACGCCATGAAAATCAACGCGATTGCGATGCCAATCCAGCGAGTCTCCGAGGCCTGAGAAATTTTTATGCCGACAGGCCAGCCTATCTCGAAAAGACCCGCCAGAACCAGATAGACCCAACTCATGCACAAATTCCAATGGTGAATTGACCAGTCATTCCCACTCACTCGTCGCAAAGAAAAACAATTTGGGATTTGCTCAATCCGCAAATCCCCCTTAAGTCATCCTACTGAAACATGCCACCAGTTCGGGGCATCAGACTTAAAGCTATGAGTCTTGCCAGGAACGATCAACTCAGGATTATCCAAACATCCCAAAGTAATGCTAATGGCCGTGCGATCGTTATCTACAGCGCAGATCAAGCAGCCACACTTTGGACAGAAGCCCCTCTTCGTCCGCTCGGAGGATTGGAAGTACTTGGGTCTCCCTCGCCCGAGCCACTCGATAGCCGAGCCCTCAAAGTCGGCCCAGGCCACGGTCGGCGCTCCCGACGTTCGACGACACATCGGGCAGGAACAAAGGTGCGGGAACTTAGGTTTGCACGAAATCTTAAGCTTGACGTGACCGCAGAGACAGCTCGCTGAGTATTCCACCATAGTTAACCCTTCTGGGAGGCGACCTTCGCACTTTCTGGCCGCGCCGTTCGCTCGGTAGACCCTGAATTATTCCCACTCAATTGTCGCGGGCGGCTTCCCCGAGATGTCGTAGACCACGCGGTTGATACCCCGTACCTCATTGATGATGCGATTCGATACGCGGGCTAGTAGCTCATGTGGCAGGTGCGCCCAATGCGCGGTCATAAAGTCTTGTGTCTGCACCGCGCGCAGCGCAACCACGTATTCGTAAGTGCGGCCATCCCCCATCACGCCGACTGATTTCACCGGCAAGAAAACAGCAAACGCCTGGCTGGTTGCGTCGTACCAATTCTTATGGAAATGCCCTACTGGCACATCCTCGGCCAGCTCTTGCGATAGCGGTATAGCGGTGTTGCGCAGCTCTTCGATAAAAATCGCATCTGCACGGCGCAGCAAGTCGGCAAACTCTTTTTTTACTTCACCAAGGATGCGCACGCCGAGGCCCGGGCCGGGGAATGGATGTCGGTAAACCATGTCATGCGGCAGACCAAGTGCGACGCCCAATTTGCGGACTTCGTCTTTAAATAGATCACGCAGCGGCTCGAGCAGCTTGAGATTCAATGTCTCTGGCAGACCACCCACATTGTGGTGACTCTTGATGGTGTGCGCGCCCTTTTTACCCTTGCCGGCGCTTTCGATCACATCCGGGTAGATAGTTCCTTGAGCGAGCCAACGGGCGTTTTTCAGTTTGCCTGCTTCAGACTGAAATACCTCGACGAATTCCTTGCCGATGATTTTTCGTTTTTGCTCTGGATCGGATACGCCTGCCAGCTTGCTCATGAACTGCTCGGTCGCATCGACGCGTATGACTTTCACGCCGAGATTTTTTCCGAACATGTCCATCACCATCTGACCTTCGTTCAGACGAAGTAAGCCATGGTCAACAAACACGCAAGTCAGTTGCGGCCCAATGGCGCGATGGATCAGTGCCGCAGCGACACTGGAATCTACACCACCAGACAAACCGAGAATGACTTCTTCGTCACCAACTTGCTGTCGAATCGCTGCGATCGCTTCGGCGACATAATCCGGCATGTTCCAATCGGCCTTGCAGCCGCAGATGTCGTGCACAAAGCGGCCAAGGATGGCTGTGCCTTGCAAGGTATGTGTGACTTCGGGATGAAACTGCACCGCATACAGCTTGCGCACCTCATCGGCCATACCAGCGATTGGGCAGCTATCGGTAGAGGCCATCAGCTTGAAGCCGGGTGGTAGTTCATTCACCTTATCGCCATGGCTCATCCAAACCTTGAGCATGCCGTGACCTTCCGGCGTGACGAAGTCGTTAATGTCTTTGAGTAGCGCGGTGTGGCCACGCGCGCGAACTTCAGCGTAGCCAAATTCGCGCACCAGACCGTTTTCGACTTTGCCACCAAGCTGTGCCGCCATGGTTTGCATGCCGTAGCAGATACCAAGTACAGGCACACCAAGTTCGAATACGGCTTGCGGCGCACGCGGCGTGTCACCTTCAGTCACTGAGCTGGGGCCACCCGACAAAATAATGCCTGCTGCGCCAGAAGCACGAATGAACTCGTCGCTGACATCGTAAGGATGTACCTCGGAGAACACACCCGCTTCGCGCACGCGACGTGCGATCAGCTGCGTGACCTGAGAACCGAAATCAAGAATGAGAATTTTGGAATGCATTAGTCGGCGCGGTAATTGGGCGCTTCTTTGGTGATTTGCACATCATGCACATGCGACTCACGCATGCCGGCTGAAGTGATCTCCACGAACTGCGCTTTCTCGCGCAACTCATCAATCGTCGCGCAGCCGCAATAGCCCATGGAGGAACGTACACCGCCCACTAGTTGATACAAAATCGCCAGTACGCTGCCTTTGTAGGGCACGCGGCCCTCGATACCCTCGGGCACCAGCTTGTCGGCGTTATTCGAGGCATCTTGGAAATAACGATCGGCAGAACCATCGGACATCGCGCCCAAGCTACCCATGCCGCGATACGACTTGTAGCTACGACCTTGGTACAAAATAATCTCGCCGGGTGCTTCTTCGGTACCCGCAAACATACTGCCCATCATGACCGATGAGGCGCCCGCTGCAAGCGCTTTCGAGATATCGCCCGAGAAGCGAATGCCACCGTCAGCGATGCAAGGAATGCCGCTACCCTCCAGCGCTTTCGACACATTCGAGATCGCGGTAATTTGCGGCACACCAACGCCAGCAACAATTCGCGTCGTACAAATCGAGCCGGGGCCAATACCCACTTTGACGCCATCGGCACCGGCATCACGCAAGGCCAATGCAGCCTCCGCAGTCGCGATATTGCCGCCGATGACCTCCACTTGCGGAAAGCGGCGCTTGACCCATTTCACACGATCGAGCACGCCTTGCGAGTGACCATGTGCAGTATCGACCACCACCACGTCAACACCCGCTGCTACCAATAGTTCGACACGCTCATCATTGTCAGGGCCGACACCGACTGCAGCACCGACACGCAGCTTGCCTTGATCATCTTTGGCGGCATTCGGGTGCTCGGTGGATTTGAAGATATCTTTTACTGTAATCAGACCGCGCAGTTCAAATGCGTCATTGACGACCAGCACACGCTCAAGTCGGTGCTTGTTCATCAGTTTTTTGGCTTCGGCAGGATCTGCGCCTTCTTTGACGAACACCAGCTTCTCGCGCGGGGTCATTTTTTGGCGCACTTCAGCGTCGAGCTCTTCTTCAAAGCGCAGGTCGCGGTTGGTGATAATGCCCACCACACTTTTACCCTCGACCACCGGGAAGCCCGAGATACCGTGCTGCTGTGACAGCGCGATCACATCGCGGATTTTCATGGTGGGTGGGATGGTGATCGGGTCTCGCACCACACCTGCTTCAAAGCGCTTGACCTTCGCCACCTCGCGCGCCTGCTCTTTGGCGGTGAGATTCTTGTGGATGATGCCGATACCGCCTTCCTGCGCGATGGCAATCGCAAGGCGAGCTTCGGTGACCGTATCCATGGCTGCAGAGACCAGCGGAATCGACAGCGAGATGTTGCGGGTCAGGCGAGTATTAAGGGAAGTATCTTTGGGCAGGATGGCCGAATAGGCCGGGACGAGCAGCACATCATCGAAGGTGAGTGCTTTCTGAATCAGACGCATAGCGAATCCTATGGGCGCAAAAGCGAATTATACAGAAACTCACCCCCGCTCCCTGATGAGGCGGAGCTAAGCCCGAAGTGTATGGTGCAGAGTGGAAGACCCTGGATCCGGGCCTGCGACGGGATGAGATATCAAGTACTGCTAGCCTCACCACCGTTGTCCCGGCACAGGCCGGGACGCAGTAGCTTTTAGATTTCAGCCTTTGGCGGCTTTGCGGTGCGCCGCGCGTCGACGGCGGGTCTCTTTCGGATCTGCCTGAAGTGGCCGGTAAATCTCTATTCGGTCGCCCTCGCGCACCTCAGTATCAGCGGCTTTTAGCTTGCCAAAAATACCCAGCCGCACCTGCGACAAATCGATCTCCGGGTGGGTACTGAGTACGCCGGAGGCTTCAATCGCTTGCGCAATGGTTGTGCCTCTGTCCAGCGTGAGCGCCTTCAAAAAGCTGCTATTCGGCAGTGCATAGCAGATTTGCACGCTTATCTTGGCGGTGTCACCCGTTGAAGCATCAGCCATACACCACCTCGGCGCGTTTACAGAAAGAGTCAACAAAACTATCCGCGATTTTTGAGAACACCGGCCCGATCAGCTTTTCCAGGACGGTGCTTGAGAACTCGTAGTGCAGGTCAAACTCGATCTTGCACGCATCTTCACGCAGCGGGGTGAAGGTCCAGGTGCCGTCAAGCTGCCGAAATGGCCCTTCGACCAGCTTCATGGTCATCTGCGTTGGTGGCGTATTACGGTTTTCGGTGGCGAAGGTTTGCCTCACGCCGTGATAGTTGATCTTGATGGCGGCGACCAGGCGGTCCTGCTCGCGCTCGCGCACCTCGACCCCGCTACACCACGGCAGAAACGTCGGGTAATCCTCCACCTTGTCAACCAGGCGGAACATCTGCTCGACACTGAAAGGTAGCAGCACGGATTTATGAACAACGGCCATAAGGGGGTTTGATAGAATCCACACTCAGGATTCTACCGGAGCAAGAGATCCGCTCCGCCCTCACCCACCCACATCCCACCGAATGAGCATTGTCGATAACAAGAAAGCCTTTCACGACTACTTCATCGAGGAGCGTTACGAGGCGGGTATGGTGCTTGAAGGCTGGGAAGTGAAGTCCATCCGCGCCGGGCGCGCGCAGCTAAAAGAAGCCTACGTTATCATTCGTAATGCCGAGATTTTTCTGTTCGGCGCGCACATCAGCCCCCTACCAACCGCGTCCACCCACGTCAGCCCTGATCCGGTCCGCACCCGCAAGCTGCTGCTGAAATCCGAAGAAATCAAACGACTGATCGGCAAAGTTGAACGTGCCGGGTATACGCTGCTGCCACTGAATTTGCATTATCAGCGTGGCCGCATCAAATGCGAAGTCGGTTTGGCAAAAGGAAAGAAACAGCACGACAAGCGCGATACCGAGCGCGATCGCGATGCCAAGCGAGAAGTCGATCGCGCGATGAAGCAAAATCGGCGCTGAGCGTGTAATGTAGGTGGCGTGCTTAACGCACCCAAAATGCGAGTACAAAAGCCTACAGTTTGGCTTATCGGTGCCCGCGGCAAACTATTCCTTTGTAGATCATCGTGTTTTGATAGTGCAGCGAAAACGCAGCACGGCGCAGTGCATGATGAGCACTCATGTCACCAAATCTTGTGCAAAACTACCCGATGGAGTTGGGCTTATGTCCATTTCCCCTACAAAACTGCTGATACTTGCATCAGAAAACGAGCAAGGAAAGTGGTATGCAAGGTTAGATAAGGATAGTAAGGCAAAAGAAGTCACCCTCGTTTTTTACCAACGGGAGGGAAAGCGTAGCCTACCCCGGAGAATCTCCGACAAGCTCGATGGCATCATGAGCGC
The DNA here is from genome assembly GCA_027485795.1 of Oxalobacteraceae bacterium. GTDB lineage: Bacteria > Pseudomonadota > Gammaproteobacteria > Burkholderiales > Burkholderiaceae_D > Pernthalerella. The sequence continues at coordinate 92,972 of JAIXQK010000148.1, read as the reverse complement.
CAGATCCGCCGCAAGTAAATACATTGAAGGTATGGGATGGTGTCCGATTGCGCCTTCTTCCGCGGTGCCGACGAACGTACGCGCGCTGGGCGGAAAGCACCCAAGAAAACCGGAGGCACTCGCAAGATCTACGAAATTCAAAAAGCCCGAGGTCGGCTCAAAAACGCTCTCTGATAGCTATCAGACTTCTCAAAAAGGGAAGCAACAGCAGCAACCGATTGACGCCAGCAGGAAAACGGTCAACACCACTTCCCAAAAGACAGATCACATGGCGTTTCTGGCACATGGCGATACTGAGGGTGCTTCGCCCCCCAAACTCCCGTCGTTGAAGCTTCATCATTCAAAGATCACGAAAGACAACACCGCGGAGTTTTTGAGCGAACTACATCAGCGTGCGCGAACTGGCGGGCTCGAATGGAAGACGCAGAGAGACGCAAGACACATAACGCTGGAAGCTGGTACTCAGTCAAAAGAAGACCCGGCAACACGTAAAGATAAACGTAAATTTATCAGCGAAGCTTGGACTGTCTACAAACAAGAAATACCTTCTGAAAAACGGATTCCGGAGAAGGAATTTGCACGTATTGCCGGGTACGGGTTCGACTATCTTCGGCAAAAAATCAACATCACCGATGAAGGACGCTTGTTAAGGATTGCGGAGGCGCTGATACCGCTAATCAATTCCAATTCCTCTTCGCAGCTCGCGAAAGATGTTCTCCAACCGTTCAGATTTTCTCCCTGGTCGAAAGGCAACATAAACGAATTCGCAAAGAAACTCGCCTCATCGATGGTTGAAAACGATATCGACCAGGAGACAGAAGCGGACGATTATCAACAGCAAGCGCTTGACACCATCCAAGCACTTTTGACACGCCTTCATGAGGCGCTCGATACCAACAAGACGCCGCTAAATCAAAGCGAAGTCGAACAGGCCAAACAGTTCCTAGAATTAGTGGCTGAACGAGAAAATTTTGAGCCGGAAACCACCTATCTAAAGAGGCTCATTAATCAAACGAGGAAAGAGCAGCAGTGAGCCGCAGAGGAACCCCAAAAAACAAAACCCCCGGGCCGTGAAGCGCGGGGGCGGAATCAGTACCACTGACTGTTTTTGGTTGTTATGCCAATCAGCAAGTGCGGAGTGTAGCGGAATATTGCCGAGTGTCAACACTTTAACCCTGTGGTTGGCAGTATTTTTACCGGTGGCTAGCCAGCAGCCTCCAGGTATCGACCACTGAGTCGGGGTTGAGTGAGATCGAGCTGATGCCCTCCCGCATCAGCCACTCGGCAAAGTCGGGGTGATCCGACGGCCCCTGCCCGCAAATACCCACATATTTGCCCTTGGCGAGACAAGTCTGGATGGCTTTTGACAGCAAAGCCAGCACTGCCGGGTCGCGCTCATCGAAATCAGCCGCCAGCAGCTCCATCCCAGAGTCGCGGTCCAAGCCCAGCGTCAGCTGGGTCAGGTCGTTGGAGCCCACCGAGAAGCCGTCAAAGAATTCGAGGAACTGCTCGGCCAGAATTGCGTTGGACGGTATCTCGCACATCATGATCAGCCTCAGGCCATTCTCACCCCGCTTTAGGCCGTGCTTGGCGAGAAGATTGACCACCTTCTCGGCTTGCCCAAGGGTTCGGACGAACGGGACCATGATTTCGACGTTGGTGAGGCCCATCTCGTCGCGCACCCGTTTCATCGCGCGGCACTCCATTTCGAAGGCCTCAGCGAAATCTGGCGCGAGATAGCGTGCTGCACCGCGGAAACCCAGCATCGGGTTCTCTTCATCGGGCTCGTAACGCGAACCGCCAATCAGCTTCTTGTACTCATTCGACTTAAAGTCCGATAACCGAACAATGACGGGACGCGGCCAAAACGCTGCCGCAATGGTCGCCACCCCCTCGGCCAGCTTGTCGACGTAGAAGGCTTTCGGCGAGGCATGCCCCCGCGCGACCGATTCGACCGCTTTTTTCAGGTCTGGATCGATATTGGGATATTCGAGGATGGCCTTGGGATGGACACCGATATTGTTGTTGATGATGAACTCGAGCCGCGCGAGCCCGACGCCATTGTTGGGCAACTGCGCAAAGTCGAAGGCCAGCTGCGGGTTGCCAACGTTCATCATGATCTTGACCGGAATCTCGGGCAGATCGCCGCCGCTGATCTCGGTCACCTCGGTTTCGAGCAAGCCATCGTAGATTCGACCCTCGTCGCCCTCGGCACACGAGACAGTCACTAGCGTGCCATCCTTCAGCACCTCGGTTGCGTCGCCACAACCCACCACCGCCGGCACGCCTAATTCGCGCGCAATGATCGCAGCATGGCAGGTACGGCCACCCCGGTTGGTGACAATGGCCGCAGCGCGTTTCATGACCGGTTCCCAATTGGGGTCGGTCATGTCAGCCACCAGCACATCGCCCGGTTGGACACGCTCCATCTGGTCAGGATCTTTGATGACGCGAACTGGGCCGGCACCGATCTTTTGGCCAATAGCGCGCCCATAGGTCAGCACATTGCTGGAACCCTTCAACTTGAAACGCTGTTGCGCATCACCATGCTTTTGCTGCGACTTCACAGTCTCGGGTCGTGCCTGCAAGATGTAAAGCTTGCCGTCACGCCCATCTTTACCCCACTCGATATCCATCGGACGTCCGTAGTGCTGCTCGATAGTGACGGCATAGCTCGCCAACTCGGCGACCTCGGTGTCGTTGAGCGAGTAGCGATTACGCTGCTCTATCGGCACATCAACCGTACGCACAGAGCGACCGGCCTTAGCCTCTCCCGTGAATTCCATCTTGATCAGCTTGGAGCCAATGTTGCGTCGGATAATCGCCAGTTTGCCGGCGGCGAGCATGGGCTTGTGGACATAGAACTCATCGGGATTCACCGCGCCCTGCACCACTGTCTCGCCAAGACCATAGCTGGAGGTGATGAAGACCACATCCTTGAAACCGGACTCAGTGTCGATAGTGAACATCACACCAGCGGCACCCAGATCAGAGCGCACCATTTGCTGCACACCCGCCGATAGCGCAACTTCAGCATGCGTGAAGCCCTTATGGACACGGTAGGAGATTGCGCGGTCGTTATAGAGTGAGGCGAATACATGTTTCATTGCCTCCAGCACATTGTCGATACCGACTACATTCAGAAAAGTCTCTTGCTGGCCCGCGAATGACGCATCTGGCAAGTCTTCTGCGGTAGCGCTGGAACGTACCGCGAATGACATCTCGCTGGCCGAGTTATCGACCAGGCGGTGATAGAACTGGGTGATCTCTTCCAGCAGACGCGGCTGGAACGGCGTGTCCACAATCCACTGCCGGATCTCGGCACCGGCAGCCGCGAGCGCGCGCACATCATCGATATCCAGATGCGCGAGACGGTCGGCAATGCGATCGGCCAAGGCAGCACCGCCACCGGCGCGATACGACAGGAAATCACGGAAAGCTTGGGCGGTGGTAGCGAAACCACCGGGAACACGCACGCCGACATGCGCCAGTTGGCTAATCATTTCGCCAAGGGACGCGTTCTTGCCGCCGACGGATTCGACATCCGTCATGCGCAAGTCTTCGAAAGCAACGACATAAGCCGCCCCCGAATCAGGGGCCGAGTGAGCCCCCGCAGATGTTGGGTGGGACATAAATACCTCTTTGATGGGAAGAAATCGGTGCGCGCGACGCGGACGCGTGGAGAGTGCTGTGCTGGCGTGAGGGGGCTGGCATGACTCGATCCGTGATTGATTGTCCTGGGGACAGTCCGCGTGGGAAAATGTTGAGTAGGCCTCATTTTACTCGCCAAGTCTGCTCCCGGATCAGCCTGGTCGGCGAATTTTGCGTTAACTCTTTAGAAACCACCATGCATAGCCACACTCCGCCAAGTTCCAACGGGTTTGATCGAACAGTTTTCTTTGTGTCGGATGGCACGGGTATCACTGCGGAAACATTTGGTCACTCGGTGCTGACGCAATTCGATCTGCGTTTCCGTCAGATTCGGCTACCCTTCATTGACACCGAAGATAAAGCGCATGAAGCCGTGCTTCGCATTAACGATGCCTTGCATAACGAAGGCAAGCGTCCGATCGTGTTCTCTACACTGGTGAAGTCGGAGCTCTCGGCTATCGTGCGACGCGCGGATGCGATGCACATGGATCTGATTCAAACCTTTGTCGAGCCGCTGGAACAGGAGCTTGGCACGGTGTCAACGCACACCATCGGTCGCAGCCACAATATCGCTGATTCGCAGGACTATAAAAGCCGTATCGAAGCGATTAATTTCTCACTGGCGCATGATGATGGGCAGTCCCATAAAAACCTTTCATCGGCTGATGTGATCTTGGTGGGTGTTTCGCGCTCGGGTAAAACACCGACCTCGCTCTACATGGCCATGCAATATGGCATCAAAGCGGCCAACTACCCGCTGATTCCGGAAGACTTCGAGCGTGGCATGCTGCCCAGTGGTCTGATACCGTTTCGTAGCAAAGTATTTGGACTGTCGATTGCACCTGATCGCTTGTCAGAGGTTCGCAATGAGCGCCGTCCGGGTAGCAAGTACGCATCGCTGGAGAATTGTCGCTACGAGGTGAACGAGGCTGAACGCATGATGCAGCGTGAGGGTATTCGATGGGTATCGACGACGGTTAAATCGATCGAGGAAATCGCTACGATGATTTTGCATGAGCTGAAACTCGGTAAGCGCTCTTATTAGGCGCCTCTTGAAAAATGTCGCCAGCGTTGTTGGTCGCGCCTTGCTGTACGTCAAATACTGTCTTCGGCGCCCCCGCCTAACTGGCGCACGTGTCGCTTAGCGACACTCATTTTTTTACGAGGATCCAGTTGCTCAGAAATTTGTAGAGCTAGCCTCGTTGTCGGCACTGCTCGAACAAACAGATGGCCACACTGGCGGCCACGTTCAATGACTCGACTTGCGCGCTCTGCGGGATAGAAAGTCGTTCAGTGGCTAGCGCGAGCAATTGTTCAGATACGCCCTGCCCTTCATGGCCGAATAACCAAGCTGATGGTGCGCGAAGATCAGCGGTATAGATGGTTTTTGGCGCATCAGGTTCAGTCGCATATACCGGTACAGAAGCCTGCCGGATCAACTGCACCAGATCGATATCTTCATAAATCTCCAATGCGAAATGCGCACCCATGCCCGCACGCAGTACCTTGGGTGACCAAACCGCCGCCGTGCCCGGACCGCAGTAAATCTGTTGAATGCCCGCCGCCGCTGCGGTACGCAAAATCGTGCCGAGGTTGCCCGGATCTTGCACCGAGTCGAGGAGCAACGCCGCACTTTGCAATGAAGGCGATGCATGGCCACTGACAGCTACGTCAGGTACCTTCACCGCGAACAATATGCCCACACCATGTTCAACCTGACCGAGCGGTATGAATAAGGCGTCCGGCAGCAGTACACATTCAGCGACGCCGGCGGTTGAGTTTGTATTTGAGTTTGATTTAGCGTTTGAGTAAGCGTTAGATTCACACTGTGCAACCAGGGCCGCTACCTCCGGGTGACTGAGCGCTGATTCAGCCACCACGCACAAGGCAGGCACACCGCGATGCTGTAGCCATGCCTCGCATAAATGAACCCCATCAAGCAGGGTCATGCCAGACTTGCGACGTGCCTGCGCACTACTCGCCCACTGCCTGAGTTGTTTGTATTGCGCATTGTCGCGCGACTGAATGCTGCGCAGACTCATGATGTAGCCTCGCTCAGCAACTCGCGCACCGGCGCATAAGATCGACGATGCTCGGGTGTGACGCCATGTTCTTTAAGCCGAGCCAGATGCAAGGCCGTGGGGTAACCCTTGTGTTGGTCAAACGCATACTGTGGATAGCGCGCATGCATCTCCAGCAATAGTGCATCGCGCGCCGTCTTGGCGAGAATCGAAGCAGCGGAAATCTCGATCACTTTGTCATCACCCTTGACGATTGCTTCCGTGCGAATAGCCGCGACTGGACAGCGGTTACCGTCGATCAGGGCAAGTGTAGGCGCAACCGACAACCCTTCGATGGCACGCCGCATCGCCAGCATGGTCGCTTGAAGGATATTCAGCGCATCAATCTCTGCGGCAGAACATTGCGCGATTGACCAAGCCAGTGCGTCACGCTGAATGATGAGCGCTAACTCGTCACGTCGTATCGGGCTCAGCCTTTTGGAGTCACGCAAGCCCGCGATCGGTTTGGCGGGATCAAGAATCACCGCTGCTGCGAACACTGGTCCCGCCAGCGGCCCTCTACCGGCTTCGTCGACGCCGCAAATCACCTCGCCAGCGTAGTCGAACAAGGTAGCCGCTTTCAAAGGCGCAATCAGAGCCGACCGTGCTGCGAGAGCAGCTCCATCACCGCGTGCGCACTTTGCGAGGCAGTGTTGCGCATCAGATCATGGTGCAGATCGACAAAGCGCCGGCGCAGACGCTGACGGTTTTGATCGTTCGATAGCTGCGCCCACAACGCAGACGATAAGCCTGCTGGCGTTGCCCTATCTTGCAATAACTCGGGCACCAGAAATTCGCGTGCCATGATGTTGGGCAGACCGACCCAGGGTTGGTAGGCCATTAAGCGCAGCACCTGCCAACTTGCAGGATTCATTCGGTAGCTGATCACCATCGGCTTCTTGAACAAGGCCACTTCCAGCGTTGCCGTACCACTAGCGACCAAGGCCGCATCGCAAGCGGCAATCGCATCGTGCGAGCCACCGGTCATGATTTGTAGCGGCAGCGATTTCAGATCAGGTGTCATTAGCTGCTCAATGAAGGCGCGCTGCGTATCGCCGGCCATCGGCATCAGAAACTGTACTTTCGGATCACGCTTTCTCAGCATGGCCGCAGTTTCAAGAAATGCTCGCGTGTTGTACTTCAGCTCGGATAGCCGGCTGCCGGGGAGTATGGTCACCACACGCGCATCACGCGCAATACCCAAGGCATCGCGCGCTGCGTCTTGGTCGGGATCCATCGGTATCATTTCAGCTAATGGATGGCCGACATAGGTCACGGGGATCCCGGCTTTGTTGTAGATCGCTTCCTCGAATGGAAAGATCACCAACATGTGCGACACCGCACGCGCGATTTTTTTGATGCGGCCACGACGCCAAGCCCACACCGAAGGGCTAACAAAATGCAGCGTGGGGATACCGGCCTGCTTGAGCTGTATCTCCAGATCGAGATTGAAGTCGGGTGCGTCTACACCCACGAAGACAGCTGGTCGCTCGACCAGCAAACGCTCACGCAACTCGTCGCGCAGCGCTTTCAGTTCACGGTAGTGTGACAGCACCTCGAACAAGCCGCGTACCGCCAGCTTTTCCATGGGGTAGTCTGAGACAAAGCCGTATTCAGCCATGGCCGGACCGCCGATACCATGCAAGCGCACATCGGGCAGCATGGGTCGCAGCCCCGACAGCATACGACTAGCGAGCAGATCGCCAGAGGCCTCACCAGCGACCAGCGCCAGCGTCAGTTCAGCGGACAATGCCACGCGTGACGCGCTCCAGAAATTCGCGCATGCTTTTCAGGTGCGCAGATACCGCCGGTTGTGCTTGCTCTTCATTGGCGAGCGCCGCCTTGGCCTCGTCAAGAGTGAGGCCAGATTTATAAATCAGCCGGTAAGCATTGCGGATAGCGTCGATTTCTTCGCGTGAGAAGCCGCGTCGACGTAATCCCTCGACATTCACGCCGTGCGCCGCTGCCGGATTGCCGTTCAAGATCACGAACGGCGGCACATCCTGCGTCAGGCTAGTGAACATACCCAGCATCGCGTGTGCGCCAATTTTGCAGAACTGATGTACGCCGGAGTGACCACCTAAGATGACCCAGTCACCCACTTGCACATGGCCCGCTAGCTGCGCGTTGTTCGCGAAGATCGTATGGTTTCCTACCTGGCAGTCATGCGCGAGATGCACATAGGCCATGATCCAGTTGTCGTTACCAAGGCGGGTGACGCCGGCATCCTGTGCCGTGCCGCGATTGAATGTGCAGAATTCGCGAATCATGTTCCGATCGCCAATCACCAGGCGCGTTGGCTCCCCAGCGTATTTCTTGTCTTGTGGTGCCGCGCCAATCGACGAGAACTGGTAAAACACATTGTCGCAGCCAATGGTGGTATCGCCATCGATCACTACATGAGGACCGATCTTGGTGCGAGCGCCGATCTTTACCTGCGGACCAATAACACTGTACGCGCCAACCTCGACACTACTGTCGAGCTCAGCCGCTGGGTCAACCAGTGCGCTGGGATGAATGATGGTCATGCAGACGCTACCGGTTCCGGCTCGCCAATGCTGCGCATGGTGCACATCAACTCGGCCTCTACCGCAAGCTGCTGATCCACCATGGCTTTGGCCTGAAACTTCCAGATACCGCGCGCGTGCCGCACAATCTCTACCTCCATCATCAGCTGATCGCCGGGCTCGACTGGTCGCTTAAAGCGCGCGCCATCGATACCCAAAAAATACACCACCGCAGTATCGTCGGGCTTTTGTCCCATGGTCAGGAATGCGAGCAAGGCCGCTGTTTGCGCCAGCGCCTCAATGATCAGCACGCCAGGCATGACCGGCTTGTTCGGAAAGTGGCCATTGAAAAACTCTTCATTGACGCTGACATTCTTGATCGCACGGATCTGTTTGCCAGCTTCCCAGTCGAGTACACGATCGACCAGTAGTAGCGGATAACGGTGCGGTAGGTATTGCTTGATCTGATTGATATCGAGGCTTTTCATTGTGGTTCTGCCTAATCTCGTCTTGATTGGATTACTCTCATCGGCGTTGTTTTTATTCGCCGATTTTTTTATCTGAATTTGGTTCAGTACCGTACTGCTTCACCAGCTTTTCGAGGGCGCGCACGCGTTCGCGCATGCTACCGAGCTGTCGAACCACCGCTGCTGTTTTTTCCCAGTCTGCATTCTTGGCCAAGGGATAGAAGCCCGTGTAATGCCCCGGCTCGAGAATCGAGCGCGATACCAGACTACCGGAAGACACATGGACATTATCCGCAACGGTGAGGTGACCCAGCACCATCGCTGCGCCACCAAAGGTACAGTGCCTACCAATCTTCGCGCTGCCAGCGACACCAACGCAACCCGCCATGGCGGTGTGGGCGCCAATCACACAGTTGTGGGCAATTTGAATCTGGTTATCCAGCTTGACGCCATCCTCGATCACTGTGTCCTCTAGCGCACCGCGGTCGATGGTCGTATTGGCGCCAATCTCGACGTCATTACCAATCTGCACGCCGCCCATCTGTGGAATTTTGATCCAATGGCCGCCCTCATTCGCGAAGCCAAATCCATCACCACCAATCACCGCACCCGATTGGATGATGCCTCGTTCACCCATACGACAAGCGGCCAAAAAACTGACCCGCGGATGCAGCAGGGTATGCGCGCCGATGACCGCGTTACGACCGATATGACTACCCGCACCAATCACACAGTGCTCGCCAATCCGCGCGCCTGCTTCTATCGTGACACCAGGACCAATACTGGCCGTCGCCGCTACGGTGGCTTCAGGATCCACCCAGGCATTAGGATGAATCCCCGCGACTGGCGCTACCGATGCCAGCGCTGCAAAATGTTGCGCAGCACGTGCGAAATAAGCATACGGATTATCTGTCAGCACACGCGCGCCAAGGTAGCGCGCCAATTGAGGGTGTTCCTGCCGAGACAAGATCAGTGCGGCGGCGTTGGTATCTGCCGCCTGCGCGCGGAGCTTCGGGTTGGACAGAAAGGTGATGTGCGACGGACCCGCAGCGTCCAATGGCGCGATCCCGGTGATGTCGATCTCGGGATCGCCGATCAACTCCCCGCCCAAGCTATCGACCAAGTCGCCTAGTCGAGTGCCCATGGCGGTGGTCCTATCTTATTTTGCGTTGAGTGCCTTTAGCACTTTGTCGGTGATATCGATGCGAGGACTGAAGTAAACCGCTTCCTGGAAAACAATGTCGTACTTCTCAGCTTCGGCGAGTTGCCGAATCACCTTGTTGGCCTTCTCCAGAACGGCTGCCAGTTCCTCATTGCGGCGCTGGTTCAAGTCCTCGCGGAACTCGCGCTGGCGGCGCTGGTAGTCCTTATCCATCTCGGAAAGTTCGCGCTGACGCTTGACGCGCTCAGCATCAGACAATACTGGGGCGTCTTTGTCGAGTTTCTCAGCTGCGGACTTCACGCGCGCAGCGAGGTCCTGCAGATCTTTGTCTCGGCGTGAGAACTCTTGCTCGAGCTTGGCGGTCGCTGCTTTGGCCGGCGTAGCTTCACGGAAGATACGCTCAGTGTTCACGAAACCGATCTTCAACTCCTGCGCACTGGATGCCGTTGGGAGGTAAGCGATCAAAATCGCACCAAACACCAGTGAAGTTACCTTTTTGAATACAGCTTTCACTTCAATCTCCAGAACGGAAACCCTCATTATGCCACCGCGCCTCAGAAGCCGGTACCCAGCTGGAACTGGAAGCGCTGAACATAATCCCCTAACTTTGCATTGATCGGATAAGCCAGCGATAGCTTGAGCGGACCAACAGGAGAGATCCATGAAATACCGATACCGGTACTGTAGCGCAGGTCAGTTAGCCGAATCGGTTCAGCGTCATTAGGGTTCCAGACCTGGCCACCATCCAGAAAGGTGAACCAGCGCAAACTGCGGTCAACACCGGTACCCGGAAACGGGAGTTGTATCTCCGCGTTGGCAATTAGACGCGCCGAGCCGCCAATCGGCAACCGGAAGTTACCCGCATCGGTACGCGTTCCCGACACATTCAAGGTACCCGGTCCAAATCCCCGCACCGACCCAATACCGCCGGCGAAGAAGTTTTTAAAGATCGGATAGGCATCGCCGCCCAAACCGCCACCGTAGTTGAACTCACCATTCAACGCGAAAGTGATGCCGCTCGTCACCGGCCAGAAAGCCTGATCCTGATACGTCCCCCGGTAATACTGCGAGCTGCCGGCCGGCGAAAGCTCAAGGCTGGCCCGACGGTAACGACCCCGTGAGGGGATCAGTGCACTGTCCCGCTGATCACGCTGCCATGCCGCCGTCAGGGGGATCGCCGCGGTGCGGGCAGAACCAATACCACTCGCCGGGCCGTCGTTATCACGCACGAAGTCGGTGTAGCGCTGCGGGCTGGTGCCCGCGAAAGTCGTGACCGTCGTATCTTCATAACCCACGCCGAGGAACACCCGATCAAGTTCGGTAAACGGAATACCAAAGTTGACCGCCGCGCCCTGAGTAACTACCTCATAATTGATCGTTCGCAAGTAAATTGGCGGACGAGAGGTGCGATAGAACAGGTCAAACGTCCTGCTGACACCGTCCTCCGTGAAATACGGATTTGTGTAACTCAGACCAATCGTACGAAACACCCGGCTGGTGTTGAGGTTGATACCAATGTTATTTCCAGTACCAAATGCGTTCGCCTGATTGATGGAACCCGTCAGCACCAATTTCTCGGCGCTGGAAAAGCCTGCACCGACCATGATGGCGCCCGTCGGTTTTTCTGTCACTTTAACGTCGAGGTCGACCTGATCGGGCACCCCGGGCACCTCCACGGTGTCGACCGTTGTGTCAGTGAAATAGCCCAAACGTCCCAGTCTGTCACGTGATAGCCGGATTTTGTCACCGTCGTACCATGCGCTCTCCAGCTGCCTGAACTCACGCCGGATCACAGAATCCCGAGTGCGATCGTTACCACCAATATTGATGTTCCGGACATATACGCGCTTGCCCGGATCCACAAAGATCGTAAACGCAACCTCAGCCTTGTCACGATTGATGGCCGGCACAGCATTCACGTTGGCAAATGCGTAGCCGAACACGCCCATACGCTCGGAAATCTTTTTTGTGCTCTCTGTCATTCGCTCGCCAGAGTAAGCATCGCCCGCCTTCAGTGATACCAAGGCAGAGAGCTCCTGCTCTCGACCAAGCATTTCACCCTCGAGTTTGATATTCGTGATTTTGTATTTCTTACCCTCGGTGAGGTTGATCGTGATGAAGATATCTTTCTTGTCCGGCGAAATCGATACCTGGGTAGAGTCGACTTGCATCTCCAGATAGCCACGATTCAAATAAAAAGAACGCAGGCCCTCAATATCCCCCGCAAGCTTCTGCCGCGAGTACTGGTCAGACTTTGAATACCAAGTGAACCACCCCGGCGTCGACATCTTCAGCTGGTCAAGCAATTCGTCTTCCTTGAATGCCTGCCCACCAATGATCTTGATCTGACGGATGCGAGCAACTTCGCCCTCATCCACCGCAAACGTCACGTTAACGCGGTTGCGCTCAATCGGTGTAACAGTGGTCGTGATCTTCACTCCATACAAACCACGCGATAGATACTGGCGCTTCAGCTCTTGCTCCGCGCGGTCCACCAGTGATTTATCAAGAATGCGAGACTCACCAAGGCCAAGATCCTTCAAAGCCTTCCGCAGTTTATCTTTTTCAAATTCTTTGGTGCCCGTGAAGTCGACACTGGCGATGGCTGGACGCTCCTCGACGGCGACCACCAACACGTCCCCCTCGGCTTCGATACGTACATCTTTGAAAAACCCGGTCGCATACAGCGCTTTAATCGCCGCCGCCGCTTTCTCATCATTGAACAGATCACCGACCCTGACCGGCAAATAGTTGAATACCGTGCCTGCTTCGGTTCGCTGTATGCCCTCCACCCGAATATCACGCACCGTGAAGGGTTCTATTGCCGACGCACCCGCCGCATAGGCAGATAAAACTGCGACAGCAATCAATTTTGGGAAAAATGAGGGCGCTTTACGCTCTTTTCGGAATTTCATCGAGTAGTCGTTGGTTATGTCAGGCGCGCTTTTATCCGATGAGACGGTTGATATCGTTGAAGACCGCAACAGCCATCAAGGCCATCAGCACCCCCAATCCTGCACGCTGCACAAAGTCTGCTACGCGCTCGGGGACAGGCCGCCCGGAAAAAAGTTCCACCGCATAATACAGCAAATGCCCGCCATCCAAAACGGGGATTGGCAGCAGGTTCATGACGCCGAGGCTGATGCTGACGAAGGCAATGAACGACAGAAAACTGATCCAGCCAATGCGCGCAGTCTGCCCAGCGTAGTCGGCAATGGTGATCGGTCCGGTGATGTTTTTTAGCGAGGCTTCGCCGATTAACATCTTGCCAAGCATACGGATCGTTAGCGAGGAGGTATCCCAGGTCTTGCGCACAGCGCGGGAGACCGCCTCGACGGGTCCTGATTGCACGACGACCATCGCGGCGGACATATCAACTTGAGCCTGAATCCGGCCGACCGTGCGCTCGCCATCTAGCGTGGCACGCGGCGTGACCGATGCCGAAAATCGCTCACCGCGTCGCAGTCCCTCGACCGTCACATTGCGTCCCGGGGCCGCCTGCACTGCAGCGATGAAGGCAGCAGCATCAACCACGGGTTGGTTATCTACCCTCTGAATCTGATCACCCGCTTGTAATCCAGCCACTGCAGCGGGCCCACCCGGCACAATCTCGCCGAGCAAAGCCGGCGGGCGCGCCAGTGACATGCCCAGCCGGTCAAACAATTCGCTGTCCATGTCCTGCTCGGGTAGCGACTGAGAAGGCAGCGCCACTTCAGTTAACCAATTGCCGCGCGCATTATCTGGACGTTGAACGGTTAAGCGCACCGGTTCTTCGCGCATCACCACTTGTATCAAAGCCCAACGGAATTCTGCCCACGACCGAACGGATTCGCCATTGACCTCTGTGATGAGATCGCCGTTTTGCAAACCAGCGCGCTGCGCACTGCTCGATTCAGCCACTGCAACGCGCGCCACTGGCTCAGGCATGCCATGCGCGTAGAGCCCCGCAAGAATTACGATGGCGAGTAAAAAATTCGCCAGGGGCCCCGCAAGGACGATTGCAATACGCTTGCCGACGGACTGGCTGGTGAATTCACGTGGCATATCCTCTGCCGCGATCTCGCCATCATGGTCGCGTACGTCGAGCATCTTGACGTAGCCACCCAGCGGCAACACCGACAACGCCCACTCGGTCTGGTCCCGACCAAATCGTTTGGACCAGATCACACGGCCCATACCCACCGAGAAGCGCAACACTTTCACGCCGCACCAACGCGCCACGACGTAATGGCCTAGCTCGTGGAAGATCACCAAAACGCCGAGCGTGACGGCGAAAGCCAATACGGTGTGTAAAAAACTCATTTGATTAACCCACGCACGATGACCAAGACATCAACGCAGCAGTGCGCGCGCTTGGTCGCGCGCCTTGCTGTCTTGCGCGAATAGACTCTCGAGGGTATCGACCGCTGCTGCTGGCACCCGGCTTAAGGTCTCTGCGATCAGGGTGGGAATTCTGCCGAAGCTGATCTGACCATCAAGGAAAGCCTCTACCGCAACCTCGTTCGCCGCATTCAACACCGCTGGTGCGCTGCCGCCGGCATGCAAAACATCAAACGCCAACTGAAGACACGGAAAGCGCACCCTATCCGGCTCACGGAAATCGAGCTGCCCAATGCGCGCCAAATCAATCGAATCAACCCCTGAATCAATACGCTCTGGGTAGGCTAATGCATGCGCAATGGGTGTACGCATATCCGGGTTACCGAGTTGCGCCAATACTGAGCCGTCGGCGTAGGCCACCATGGAATGAATCACGCTTTGGGGATGGATCACCACTTCAATCTGCGAAGCGCTGGCGCCAAACAGCCAATGCGCCTCGATCACTTCTAAACCTTTATTCATCATGGTCGCCGAATCGACCGAGATTTTGCGACCCATACTCCAATTGGGATGCGCGACCGCCTGCTCCGGCGTAATGCTATCAAAACTGGATAGTTCTCGATCCAGAAATGGACCGCCGGACGCCGTGAGAAGAATTTTACGAATACCGTGTTGAGGCGGTACGCGTTTATACCCAATCGGCAGACATTGAAAGATCGCGTTGTGCTCACTGTCAATCGGCAATAAAGTAGAACCGCTCGCCGCAACCGCATCCATGAATAATTGGCCGGAAATCACCAAAGCCTCTTTGTTGGCGAGCAGCAGCTTCTTGCCCGCCCGTGCAGCCGCCAAACTCGGTCGCAGTCCTGCGGCACCTACGATTGCGGCCATGACTGTGTCACAGTCGTCAGCACTCGCCACATCGCATAGCGCCTGCTCGCCGTAGACCACCTCGGTTTTGAGACCCCGATCGTGAATAAGTTTTTGGAGGCGTGCCGCAGCTTCTGCATCAACCACCACAGCTATCTGTGGATGAAACTGGGCGCATTGCTCGGCGAGTAGCTCGATACGTGTCTGCCCAGTCAAGGCAAAGATGCGATAACGATCGGGGTGGCGCGCCACCACATCCAGCGTCGAAACACCGATCGAACCGGTTGCGCCAAGGATGGTGAGCGATTGCATAGCCGGATTATTTCACGACGCCGCAAGCGGTATCTGCGCAGACAGCAGATAGGCCAAGGGCATTGTTGGGACAAGTGCATCGATCCGATCCAACACACCACCATGTCCGGGCAAAAGGCCACTGCTGTCTTTAACTTCGGCACGTCGCTTCAGCATCGACTCGAACAAATCACCGACCACACTGGCGGCGACAAAAAGGCCCAGAAACAAAACCCACTTGAACCAACCGTAGCGCACCAGTAATTGCGCCTGAAATGTTTCTGGTAGTTGCGCAGCTAGCGCAGCCAGCAGCAGCACGGCCACTAGGCCACCGGCCACACCTTCCCATGTCTTGCCGGGCGAGATGCTGGGCGCTAGCTTGCGTTTTCCGAAGGCGCGGCCGGCAAAGTAAGCACCAATATCAGCAACCCACACCATCGCCATTGCCGACAGAAGAAAAACTGCCGAGCGCTGCCACAAGCCGGCTATCGATATAAAACAACCAAGCAACGCAATAAGATAAAGCGAGTTGAACAAAGCGCCGCGCAATCCATTATTCGTTGGCAAGCCAAAACGCAAGGCGGGGAAAAAACGCAATAACCACAGCACCATGCAGACCGAGGCCAGCGGGATCCACTCACCGGTAGCGCGACTGATAATGGGTAACAATACTGTCGCCGACATCAGTGCCAGCGGTAGCGCAAAGCGCATACCCGAAAGCTTTAGCGCTTCCCAGCAAGCTGCCCCGAAGAAGATGGCCAAAGTAAGCACGAAGGCAATCGCGGAGCCCGAGCCCAATACTGCACCTAGCAGCACGAGCAGAACAACCGCAGTAATCACGCGTTGACGCAGCATCAGGAAGCCTTCCTGACCTCAACCAATTGGGCGCTGGTTCGACCGAAGCGACGCTCGCGCTGCTGGTACGAATCGATCGCCTCATCGAGTGCGGCAGCGTCAAAGTCTGGCCAGAAGATATCGGTGAAATAAAACTCAGTGTAGGCGAGTTGCCAAAGCAGAAAATTCGAGATGCGCTGCTCGCCACCGGTGCGAATAAACAGATCCGGCTCGGGCGCATAAGCCATCGCCAAGTGCGGCGCGAGATCAGACTCAGTGTAATTCGCCAGACCGGGGCGCTCGGCTACCATGCGGTTGGTGGCCTGCATTAAATCCCAACGGCCACCGTAGTTGGCGCAGATGGTCAGCGTCAGGCGAGCATTGGATGCTGTCTTTTTCTCGGCATGCATAATCAGCTCCAACAGCCGTGCATCGAACCTCGACAAATCGCCCACAACGCGAAGCCGGATACCATTGGCGTGCATTTTGTCCACCTCGCGCTCCAGCGCGGTGGCAAACAGACGCATTAACACAGAGACTTCGTCTGCCGGCCGGCGCCAATTCTCCGAGCTGAATGCAAACAAGGTCAGGTAGCCAACACCGCGCGAAATACACGCTTTAACGACTTCACGAACGGCTTCAACGCCCTTGGCGTGTCCAGCAACCCGAGGCAGGTAACGTTTAGTCGCCCAACGCCCGTTACCGTCCATGATCATCGCCACATGGTTGGGAACTAAAGCGGTTTCAGGTATTTGCAGCGTAGAACTCGGATGGCTCATATTCGCTTTCGACAAAAGTCAACGAAAAATCCTACAACTGCTTGAGAACAGCACTCAGACCGTCATCACATCTTTTTCTTTTTCGACCACCAGCTTGTCAACCTCGGCGACAAACTTGTCGGTCAGCTTTTGTACCTCATCTTGCGTACGACGTTCATCGTCCTCCGAGATCGCCTTGTCCTTGAGCAGCTTCTTCAAGCTTTCATTCGCATCGCGTCGGATATTGCGGATCGCGATCTTGGCGTCTTCCGCCTCGCCACGAACCAATTTCACCATCTCCTTGCGGCGCTCCTCCGTCAACGCCGGGGTCGGTACACGAATCAGATCGCCAACGGTTGCCGGGTTGAGGCCTAGGTCAGATTCGCGGATCGCTTTCTCGATCGCTCCCAGCATTTTCTTTTCCCATGGTTGCACGCCAATCGTGCGCGCATCCAGCAGCGTCAAATTAGCGACCTGAGTGATCTGGGTCGGGGTACCATAGTAGTCGACCATCACGTGATCCAGAATGCCAACGTGTGCACGGCCAGTGCGCACTTTCGCGAGATCCGTTTTCAGGGTCTCAATCGATTTTTGCATCTTTTGCTCGGTGGATTTTTTGACCTCGGCTGGTGTCATATCCTTCTCCTGTAATACGGTGGATGTAAATCAGACGTGAACCAATGTACCCTCGTCGCCACCGAGCACAACGCTCTTCAGCGCTCCAGGCTTGACGATCGAGAACACGCGGATCGGTAGTTTTTGATCGCGGCACAATGCAAATGCAGTTGCGTCCATAACTTGCAGTCGCTTCGAGATCGCCTCATCAAAACTAATATTGGTGTAGCGCGTGGCCGAGGCATCTTTTTTCGGATCCGAACTGTAGATGCCATCCACCTTAGTCGCCTTCAGCACCACCTCAGCGCCGATTTCTGCGCCACGCAGCGCGGCTGCGGTATCGGTCGTGAAAAAAGGATTGCCGGTGCCTGCAGCGAACACGACGATCTTGCCCTCTTCCAGATACTGTAGCGCCTTGGGTCGCACATAGGGCTCAACGACTTGCTCAATGGCGATCGCCGACATCACACGCGCGGTGATACCCACCTGACGCATCGCATCAGCCAGCGCAAGCGAGTTCATCACGGTTGCTAACATACCCATGTAATCGGCAGTCGCACGGTCCATACCCTGCGCGCCCGGCGCAACTCCACGGAAGATATTGCCACCGCCAATCACGATCGCGACTTCAACACCCAGCTGGGACACCTCTGAAACATCCGCCACCATGCGCTCAATGGTGGCGCGATTGATACCGTAGGCATCGTCGCCCATCAGCGCCTCGCCCGACAGTTTCAGCAGAACCCGCTTGTATATGGGTGTTGTCATGCGTACTACTCCCTTATTTGCCTAGGTGCTTTGGTCGATATTGTAAATGCTGCCTGACTGAAAAAAACGGGCCATGCGGCCCGTTTTTCTTAACGCTTAAGACTTCTTCGCAGCGGCGACCTGCGCCGCCACTTCGGCAGCGAAGTCATCCTGTCGTTTCTCAATGCCTTCGCCAACGATAAACATGGTGAACGCCTTCACAGAAGTATTGGCCGCCTTTAGCATCTGCTCGACTGTCTGCTTGTCGTTCTTGACAAAGGCCTGATCCAGCAGCGACACCTCTTTCAGGTATTTCTGTACCGAACCCTCGACCATTTTTGCAGCGATATCAGCCGGCTTGCCGGATTCCTGTGCCTTCAGCGTCGCGACCGAGCGTTCTTTTTCGATCAGCTCAGCCGGAACCTGCGCCGAAGATAGGGCCACCGGCTTCATCGCCGCGATATGCATCGCCACATCTTTACCCACTTGCTCATCTGCGCCGTCGTACTCGACCATCACGCCGATTCGGGTGCCGTGCAAATAAGAGACTAACTTAGCTGATGTTTCGAAACGCTGGAAGCGGCGGATTGACATGTTCTCGCCAATTTTGCCGATCAAGGCCGAGCGCACTTCTTCTACTGACTTGCCATCCATCGGCAACGCAGAGAGTGCTGCAACGTCAGCTGGATTTTTATCGGCAACCAGCTGCGCCATATGTTTGGTGAAGTTCAGGAAGTCATCATTTTTCGAGACAAAGTCGGTCTCACAGTTCACCTCGACCAGCGCACCGATGCCACCGGCAATATGGGCTGCCACCACGCCCTCGGCAGTGACGCGCGACGCTGCTTTCGATGCTTTGTTACCGAGCTTGACGCGCAGAATTTCCTCGGCCTTAACCATGTCGCCATCGGCCTCGGTCAACGCCTTCTTGCATTCCATCATGGGCGCGTCAGTCTTCGCGCGCAGTTCACCCACCATTGCTGCTGTAATTGCTGCCATTCCCTTCTCCTCAACTTGGCCGTCGCTCGACGGCCGGTATCAATATCCTTGCATCACAACTCACGGCTGATACACCAGCCGCCACCGATTGCCCGAAAAAAAGGGGCGAACCGCTGTTTGCCCCTGATTTTCCGCCCCGCTTGGCGAGGCAGTGCGCTGCGGCGAATCAGGCTTGATCGCTAACTTCGACGAACTCCTCACCTTTGGTCGCCTCGACAATGTCAGCAACCGAAGTGGCGCGGCCTTCCAGAATCGCATCAGCGACACCACGCGCATACAGCGTGATCGCTTTTGACGAATCGTCATTGCCCGGGATCACGTAGGTGACACCAGCCGGAGAGTGGTTGGTGTCCACCACACCAATCACGGGGATGCCGAGCTTGGTAGCTTCGGTGATGGCGCCCTTGTGGTAACCCACGTCGATGACGAAGATGGCATCAGGAACGCCGTTCATATCTTTGATGCCGCCGATGCCTTTTTGCAGCTTGTCCAGTTCGCGATTGAACATCAGCGCTTCTTTCTTGGACATTTTTTCAACCGAGCCATCGGCGATAGCGGCTTCCATCTCTTTCAGGCGCTTGATCGAGGTCTTGATGGTCTTGAAGTTGGTCAAGGTGCCGCCGAGCCAGCGCTGGTCGACAAAGGGAACACCTGCACGCTGCGCCTCGGCCGCGATGATGTCGCGTGCCTGACGCTTGGTGCCCACCATCAAGATGGTGCCGCGATTGGCGGAGAGTTTACGGATGTACTTGGTCGCCTCCTGGAACATGGCCATGGTCTGTTCGAGGTTGACGATATGAATTTTGTTGCGATGACCGAAGATAAACGGGGCCATCTTTGGGTTCCAGAAGCGAGTTTGGTGACCGAAATGGACGCCAGCTTCCAGCATTTCACGCATAGTGACAGACATAATTTCTCCAGGGTTGGGTCTTGAGACCGGCCAGCAACCCGACAGAGAAAACTCTCAACAGGCACCCTTGGGGCACGGACTCGTTATTTACAAAAATACTAACGGATTTAGCGATCGGCTCCGCCAAACTACGGCTACCAACAAGCTAACCCAAGATTTTACTCGGAAAACAGCGCTCCACGCAAACTCGCAGAACATCTGGCCTAGTGGCGCCCACCCAAACGCGGCCACATAGGCGGTCGACTATAATCGCGACTTCACTCACAGGACTGCCTCCGCCATTCGTCGATGGCGACCGCGCAGTAGCATCATGGGCAACATTACCATCAAGACACCGGAAGATATCGCTGGCATGCGAGTGGCCGGACGCCTCGCCTCGGAGGTGCTGGATTTCATCACGCCGCATGTGACGGCGGGTGTCAGCACGGATCAGCTGGACAAACTGTGTCACGACTACATGGTGAACGTACAGGGGGTGACCCCGGCACCTTTGAACTACTGCCCACCCGGCTATACCCCCTACCCGAAATCTATCTGCACCTCGGTCAATGATGTGGTCTGCCATGGCATCCCCGGCGACAAGGTCCTTAAGCTGGGCGATGTCGTCAACATTGATGTCACTGTGATTGCCGATGGTTACCACGGTGACACCAGCCGCATGTTTTTCGTCGGTGAGCCCTCGATTCTAGCCAAGCGCCTGAGTGAGATTACCTATGAGTCCATGTGGCTCGGCATCTCGCGCATCCGCCCCGGCACCTATCTCGGCGACATTGGTCATGTGATTCAGCAGTACGCCGAGAATGCCGGGTTTTCGATCGTGCGTGAATTCTGCGGTCACGGCATCGGCAAGGTGTTCCATGAAGAGCCACAGGTACTGCACTACGGCAAACCAGGGACGCTGGATCAGTTAGTCGCCGGCATGATCTTTACGGTTGAGCCCATGATCAATGCGGGGCGCCGCGAGATTCGCGAGATGAGCGACGGCTGGACCATCAAGACGCGTGACCGCAGCCTCTCAGCGCAGTGGGAACACACAGTACTAGTGACAGAGACCGGTTTTGAGGTGCTGACCGTATCGGCGGGCTCGCCAGTACCGCCCGCCTTTATCACCAACCAAGCAGCAGGTAGCCCGGTTAACGTGGACTGATATGACCGCGCTGTCGATCTCTCTGCGCGAACAGCTAAGGGAAGGCCGGCGGGCAATTGTCGACGACTACCTGCGCGACCGGCGACCAGAACGGTTGCTGAAGCAAATCGCACGCAATGCCGACCGAGTCCTAACGCAAGCCTGGCAGCAGTTTGACATGCCATCCACAGCAACGCTGGTCGCTGTCGGTGGCTATGGCCGCGGTGAGCTTTTTCCCCACTCCGATATTGATCTGCTGATCCTGCTTCCGGCGGCGCCAGACGCGGCACTGCGCGAGAAGCTTGAGCAATTAGTGCAGCTGTTCTGGGATCTCGGGCTGGAAATCGGGCATAGCATCCGTACTGTCGATGAATGCATGACCGAATCCGAGGCCGATATCACCGTTCAAACGAGCCTGCTGGAGGCACGCCGCATCACGGGCTCACGGCCACTCTTCATCTCACTGCAGCAGCGCCATGCGCAGGCGATGGATGCACGCGCTTTTTTTCAAGACAAAGTGCTCGAGCTGCGTCAGCGCCATGTGAAGTACGAGAATACGCCGTATAGCTTGGAGCCGAATTGCAAAGAGAGTCCTGGTGGCCTGCGTGATCTGCAAGTGATTCTGTGGGTGTCAAAAGCAGCCGGGCTTGGACGCTCGTGGCGCGAACTTGCCGATAGTCAGATCATCACCGGTACCGAGGCGCGCCAACTCGCAGAAAAAGAACGCGCCTTCAAAGATATTCGAATTCGCTTGCACCTGCACGCCGGACGTCGCGAAGACCGCTTGGTGTTCGATTTGCAAGGGCCGATTGCGGATACCTTTGGCTTTACTGCTAGCGAAGATCGACGCGCCAGCGAAGTGCTGATGCAGCGGTATTACTGGGCGGCGAAAGCAGTCACGCAGCTCAACAGTATCTTGCTGCAAAATATCGAGTCGCGCCTGTTCCCGCAACCAATCGCCTCACGACCCGTGAATGAACGGTTCAATGAGGTGAACGGCATGATCGATATTGCGCACGATGACGTGTTCGAGCAAACACCCTCCGCGATGCTGGAAATCTTCTTGCTGTTGGAGCGGTATGGCGAGTTGAAAGGGATGACGGCGCGCACGCAACGTGCGCTGTGGCACGCTCGCTTTCGCATCGACACTAAGTTTCGCCGCGACCCAAAAAACCGCGATCTCTTCCTGCAAATTCTGCAATCACCGAAAGGTATTACCCACGCACTGCGTGGCATGAACCAGCTATCGATTCTGGGGCGCTACCTGCCCAACTTCCGTCGCATCATCGGTCAGATGCAGCACGACCTGTTTCATGTATACACGGTCGATCAGCATATCTTGATGGTGGTGCGTAATGTTCGCCGCTTTGCGATCCCCGAGCATTCGCATGAGTACCCCTTCTGTAGCCAATTGATCGCAAACTTTGCACAGCCTTGGCTGCTGTATATCGCCGCGCTGTTTCACGATATCGCCAAAGGGCGCGGTGGCGATCATTCGGTACTCGGCAAAACCGATGCCCGTCGCTTCTGTCGTGATCACGGCGTGTCAAAACAAGATACCGAGCTAGTCACTTTCCTCGTAGAGCAACATCTACTGATGTCACAGGTCGCGCAAAAACAAGATCTGTCCGATCCCGATGTCATACGAGCGTTTGTTAAAACGGTGAAGACCGAGCGACGCCTGACGGCACTCTACTTGCTGACAGTCGCAGATATTCGCGGCACCAGCCCAAAGGTTTGGAATGCCTGGAAAGGAAAGCTGCTCGAGGACTTGTATCGCATGAGTTTGCGCGTGCTCGGTGGAGAAGCGCCGTCGACCGACCGTGTACTGCAAAACCGTCAGCAAGAGGCTCGTGCGATGCTTCGACTTCATGGCCTGCCGGATGAGACTCACGACAAGTTATGGAAGCGACTGGATGTTGGCTATTTTCTGCGCCATGATGCCGCAGAAATTGGCTGGCATACGCGGGTCTTGCATGAGCATTTGGACGATGAGCAACCGCTGGTACGTTGCCGTATCGCGCCGATTGGCGAAGGTTTGCAGGTCGTCGTGTATCTGCGTGACCGCACCGATCTTTTTGCGCGCATTTGTGGCTATTTTGATCGCCATAATTTCAGCATTCTGGATGCCAAGGTACAAACCACGCGTAATGGCTACGCGCTGGATACGTTTCTCGTTAGTGAGCCCAGCTTTTCAGAGAACTACCGTGAGCTGATCGCCTTGGTGGAGCATGATCTCGCACTATGGGTCAAGAGCGATGCCGCGTTGCCACTGCCCGCCAAAACCAGACTGTCGCGGCTATCGCGCACCTTTCCTATCACGCCAACCGTACATTTATCGCCAGATGAGCGAGGTCAGTATCACCTGCTCTCCGTGTCAGCCAATGATCGCCCCGGCCTGCTTTATTCAATCGCCAGCGTGCTGGCGCGCTACAAAGTAAATTTATACACCGCTAAAATCGCCACCCTCGGCGAACGCGTTGAAGATGTCTTCGTGGTCGATGGCCCGATGCTGTCAAATGCCCGATCGCAGATCGCGCTGGAGTCGGACCTGCTCGACGCTCTACGTATCTAAAAATGACTGAACCGCTGCGCCTTTCAAAACGCATGTCCGAGCTTGGGCTTTGCTCGCGCCGTGAAGCCGATGAGTGGATCGCCAAAGGCTGGGTGCGCGTGGATGGCCAAGTTATCTCCGAACTAGGTAGCAAAGTACTGCCCCACCAAAAAATCTCGATAGAAAAACAAGCGCAGGCGCAACAAGCCAAACGCGTCACGGTGCTGCTGAATAAGCCGATGGGTTTTGTGAGCGGGCAAGCGGAGGATGGCTACAAACCTGCCTTCACGCTGGTGAGTCCGGAAACTCGCTGGAGCGAAGACAAATCACCCACGCAGTTTTCAGCGTCACAGCTAAAAAGCCTGGTTCCCGCCGGTCGGCTGGATATCGATTCCGTTGGGCTGTTGGTGTTGACGCAGGACGGCAGGATCGCAAAACAGTTGATCGGCGAAGATCGCCTGATCGAAAAAGAATATCTTGTGCGGGTGAAGTATCTGAGACATGGCAAGCTGCCCGACGCAGATCTGAAACGATTGAATCATGGCCTCTCGCTGGATGGAAGCCCACTTCTTCCGGCGAAAGTGAGCTGGCAAAACGATGATCAGCTGCGGTTCATCCTGCGCGAAGGAAAGAAGCGACAAATCCGTCGTATGTGCGAACTGGTCGGACTACAGGTCATCGGCCTGAAGCGCGTGCGCATCGGGGCTGTGAAATTGGGTGACTTGCCCGTCGGCCAATGGCGCTATCTGACGGACAGCGAGAAGTTCTAATCATCCGCCGCCGGATCCATGCCGGGGAATAGCACCTCGGTATAGCCAAACTTGCTGAAATCCCTCACCCGCATTGGGTACAACACGCCGATCAGGTGATCGCATTCATGCTGCACGACCCGCGCGTGGAAACCGTCGACCTCCCGGTCAATTGGCTTGCCGTAGGGATCAACCCCACGATACCGAAGTCGTGCGTGTCGCGGTACCACCCCACGTAAGCCAGGCACCGACAGACAACCCTCCCAGCCATCCTCCAACTGATCCGAGAGGGGTTCTAGCACTGGATTAAGTAGCACCGTTTCGGGCACTGCCGGCGCGTCCGGGTAGCGATCATTCTTACTGAAGCCGAAGATCACTAATTGCAGGTTGACGCCGATTTGTGGTGCGGCCAGGCCAGCACCATTGGCAGCGTGCATGGTGTCAAACATATCAGCGATCAGCGCATGCAGCTCAGGCGTATCAAACTCGGTCACTGGCTCCGCTATGCGTAGCAATCGCGGGTCGCCCATTTTTAGAATCTCGCGGATGGCCATCTCAACCCCGCTGCTCTAACCAATCTGCAAATGCCGCGCCTGTCTCGGCGTGTTGCAGCCCAATCTCTACAGAAGCTTGCAGGTAGCCGAGCTTGGAACCGCAGTCGAATCGTCTGCCCTGGTAGCGATACGCCAGCACCGTCTCGTACTGCATCAAGGCTTCGATACCATCGGTGAGCTGAATTTCACCGCCCGCGCCTTTGCCGATCTTCTCCAAACACGAAAAAATCCGTGGTGTCAGTACATACCGCCCCACGACCGCAAGCGTCGATGGCGCCAGCTCCGGTGCTGGTTTCTCGACGATGGCACCCACCTTCTCCAGGCGTTCAGCAAAGGGATCCGTACTCACAATACCGTACTGCTTGGTATGCGCACGCGGCACGTCTTGCACACCTAACAGGCTAGACTGTTCACGCGCAAATGTCGCAGTCATTTGTGCCATCACCCCGGGGCCATCGCGCTCACCCTGCATAAAGTCATCCGCCAATAAAACCGCGAAGGCATCATCGCCCACAATCGGTTTTGCGCACAGCACCGCATGGCCCAGCCCTAATGCCATCGGCTGCCGGATGTACATGCAATTCACGTTTTTTGGAATGACGCCGCGTACCATCTCAAGCAATTGCTGTTTGCCTGCCGCCTCAAGCTCGGCCTCCAGCTCATACGCTTTGTCGAAGTGATCTTCAATCGCACGCTTGTTGCGGCCTGTAATAAAGATCATTTCAGTGATACCCGCCTCGACCGCCTCTTCTACTGCGTACTGAATCAGTGGCTTATCCACGATGGGCAGCATCTCTTTCGGTTGCGCCTTGGTAGCCGGAAGAAATCGGCTACCCAAACCAGCAACGGGAAACACTGCCTTCTTAATTGAACGACTCATGCGGGGTTCTCCAACAATTGCAGTAATGCTTCTTCATCCAACACAGGAACGCCAAGCTCTTCAGCCTTGGCAAGTTTACTCCCCGCCTCCTCACCGGCAACAACATAGCTGGTTTTTTTAGAGACCGAGCCCGACACTTTGCCACCGGCGGCCTCAATCAAGGCCTGCGCTTCGTCGCGCTTCAGGTTCGGCAGAGTACCGGTCAGCACAAATGTTTTTCCATTCAGATGATGCGATTGACGCTCGACCGCAGATTCATCCCAATGAACACCGGCAGCACGCAGTTGTTCGATCAACTCACGATTCAGAGGATCGTGCAGGAAACCGAGAATGGATTGCGCGACGACCGGACCGACATCTTCAACAGCGAGTATCTCTTCCTCATTTGCCACCATTAAAGCGTCCAGCGTACCGAAGTGTCGCGCCAAGGTCTTGGCGGTCGATTCGCCCACATGGCGGATGCCCAGTGCGTAAATAAAACGGGGCAATGTGGTCGACTTAGATACCGTCAGCGCGTCGAGTACATTTTGCGCTGATTTTTCCGCCATCCGCTCCAATTCGGAAAGTGTTATCAACCCGAGCTTGTAAAAATCAGCAGGCGTTGTGACCAAACCGCGGTCGACTAATTGCTCGACCAGTTGCTCGCCCAAGCCTTCGATATCCATCGCCCTCCGCGAGACAAAATGCAGCAGTCCACCTTTACGCTGCGCCGCGCATTTCAGCCAGCCACCAGAGCAGCGTGCGACTGCCTCATCCTCTGGTCGAATGATCACTGAACCGCAAACCGGACACGCAGTGGGCATCAGGAATTCTCGTGCATCAGGGGGCCGGCGTTCCGGCACAAAAGCCACGACCTCGGGGATAACATCGCCAGCACGCCGCACGATCACACTGTCGCCGATGCGAATATCTTTACGCCGGACTTCATCTTCATTGTGTAGCGTGGCATTGGTCACAGTAACGCCGCCCACCGAGACGGGCGCCAGCCGAGCGACTGGCGTAATCGCACCGGTGCGTCCGACTTGTACGTTAATGTCTAATACCGTCGTAGTCGCTTCTTCAGCAGGAAATTTATGCGCCACCGCAAAACGCGGCGCGCGCGACACAAAGCCTAGTGCCTGTTGCTGCTGAACGCGATTGACTTTGTAAACCACACCGTCAATATCGTAGGCAAGCGATGCGCGGCGAGTACCAATATCGGTGAAAAATTTGAGCAAGCCATCAGCACCACGTACGACCGCGCGCTCAGCACACACAGCAATACCTAATTCACTATACCAATCCAGGAGTGCGCTATGGGTATCGGGTAATTCAGCGCCGTCGAGATGGCCGATACCATACGCAAAAAAGCGTAAGCTACGTTGCGCGGTAATCCGCGAATCCAGTTGGCGCAAGCTACCAGCAGCGGCGTTACGTGGATTGGCGAACTCTTTCAAACCGGCGTCGCGTTGTCGCTGATTGAGGCGCGCAAAATCCGCTTTAAACATCAGCACCTCACCTCGGACATCCATTATCTTGGGTGGATGCTCGGTTCTTAGTCGCAGCGGAATCGAATGAATAGTTCGGATATTGGCGGTGACATCTTCACCGGTACTACCATCGCCGCGCGTTGCTGCTTGCACCAGCACACCATCGATGTAGCGCAGATTAATCGCGAGTCCATCGAACTTCAGCTCGCAGGCATACTCGACATCGCCGGACTGATCCAGTCCCTCGCCAACACGACGATCAAAGGCACGTATATCGTCTTCCGAAAATCCATTATTAATCGACAGCATGGGTACGTCATGCTGTACCTGCGCGAACTCGGGCAGTGGCGCGCCACCAACGCGCTGTGTCGGAGAGTCGGCGGTGATGAGATCAGGGTGTTTTATCTCAAGCTGCTGCAGCTCAGTAAAGAGCGTGTCGTATTCAGCATCTGGGATCGTCGGCTGATCGAGCACGTAGTAGGCATGGCCGTGACGATTCAGCTCCTCACGCAACCATTGGATGCGTGCGCTGTCGCTCTCGTGTCCGGTTGCAGCGTTCACGGAAATGAGCAGCAGCGCAGCTCGTTCAGGCGAACAAGCGCTGCGCCAGTGGCGATCCGGCAGGAATACCTGCCTGCGCCATGGCGCGATAAAAATCAGCGACTTGCTCGGCAATCGCGGTAA
This sequence comes from Oxalobacteraceae bacterium, assembly GCA_027485795.1. Lineage (GTDB taxonomy): Bacteria > Pseudomonadota > Gammaproteobacteria > Burkholderiales > Burkholderiaceae_D > Pernthalerella. Next base: position 64,765 of record JAIXQK010000148.1, on the reverse strand, counting down.
TCGCAGCATCGGGCAGTGGCTGGCCCTCATCGTCGACCACTGCACCGGATAATCGGTTCGCGAGTGACTTGGCAAATGCCGTCATCGCCTTGAAACCACCACGATCAGGCGCCACCAGTGCGACTGGCAATAACAGGGTGATTTTGGTGCTGCTCTCGTCAGATGGATTGGCATTCACATTCACGGAGAACAGCAAGCCGCCTTCACCATCGGGCATGACTAATTTGCCATCCGGACGCAACTCCATTCCCTGTCGTTGCAGGGCTGGCTTGAGTGTGGCCATCGGCCATGGCGCTGCATTCGAGCGCACATTGATCGATAACTGTGCATCGAATTCTTGTAACAGCTGGTGCAGCGAACGCGCTTTCGCGACTACCTCACTCATATCGGGCAAATCGGGGCTGGCGCCCAAATCGTCAGCCATTTGATCCAGTCGCGAGGCCAACTCGGAAAACTCCAACTCAGTGAGCGGCCCACTGCGCGTTGCCAGTTGCACGCCCACTTGCAGCTGCTGATACACCCCGCCGACTGCTGCCGGTTCCCATTGACCGTCGTCAGTGAGTCCCGCCACCTTAACCGGCTTGCTGCCCACCAGATGTAAGTGCTGAAATGCCTGCACCACACGTTCTCCGCGCAAGGGTGCGTCGAGCAGGATGGTAACGATGCAGTCGATCGCAGGATCCAGCGGCGAGCGACGCACTGCGGTTGCTTGAAGATGGGAACCGTGCGATTCGACGGATGCCCCCGGCGCGTGCTCTACCTCAACGGCTGGCGCATGCCCGACCACCACATCCGGGCCCTCGAAGGGTGACAACACGGGTTCTTGACGGGTTGACGGCGGACCCTCTGCCATCAGGACATCATCCTGCGCAGTCGAAAAAGCCTGCTCTACTGATTTTTTGGCGCGCCACTCCTGCCATTTGTTGTAAGCAATGACGCCGACCACGACCACCGCGCCTAAGACGATCAGGCTCTCTTGCAGCTGAATCATTCGCGTTCTCTGTCGAGACTATTCAATAAAGAAACATTTTAACGGAGATCGCACCCGCATTACCCGCGCACGTGCGTCATAACGTTGCCGAATCGCTGGCCATCCGTGACACCGAAATATTGCCAAACAAGAAAGTTGACAATCGTCAATAGCCGCCGCGATTTTGTCATTACGATAAGTATCCGTTGGCCCTGCCCATGGAGGAAGACGGATGTCGAACGCAACTGGAATCAAGCTGAACCCTTGGAACACGTTGTCGCTGCGGTTCTGGACCCAGCGTCTCCGCCGCTGGTACCACAAGCGCGCAGAAGAACACTACCTGATCTGCGCTGCAGTCGAAAACGCTCGCATGCGAGAGGCCGAAGAAAACGAGGCCTACTACCAAAAACGCGCCGCCATGGCCCGCGCGGCGCTGAATTTCGACTGATCAGGCTGCTTGCTGCTGGGCGGCGAAGTTCGAGGCCGCCGCCATATCCACTGCGACAATTCGGGAGACACCCTGCTCCTGCATCGTTACCCCAATCAGCTGCTGTGCCATCTCCATCGCAATCTTGTTGTGTGAGATAAACAAGAATTGCGTAGCGGCCGACATTTTCTTCACCATATTGCAGAAGCGCTCGGTATTGGAATCATCCAGCGGCGCGTCCACCTCATCCAGCAAACAGAAAGGTGCCGGGTTCAGCTGGAAGATGGAGAACACCAACGCAGTCGCAGTCAGTGCTTTTTCACCACCGGACAGCAAATGAATCGTGGCGTTCTTCTTGCCGGGTGGTTGTGCCATCACCTGAACACCGGAATCCAAAATTTCCTCGCCGGTCATCACCAGCTTGGCGGTACCACCACCGAACAGAATCGGGAACAGCTCTCCAAACTGCTGATTGACCTTCTCGAAGGTATCTTTCAGCAGATCGCGCGTTTCCATATCGATCTTGTGGATCGCGTTTTCGAGCGTCGTAATCGCCTCGGTCAGATCGGCATTCTGCGCGTCGAGGAACTGTTTGCGTTCGCTTGCCTGCGCAAGCTCGTCGAGTGCGGCCAGGTTCACCGGGCCAAGCGCATTGATGGAGTTAGTTAGTCGCGTGACCTCGCCTTGCAGGTACGACGGACGAATATCGTCGTTCAGCTTCTCTGCCAACGCCGCCTCGTCGGCGTTTGCGTTCGACAGTGACTCGGCATACTGCTCTTGATTCATACGCGCAGCTTGTTCTTTCAGCTGCAGCTCGACGATACGATCACGAATCGGCTGCAGACCTCGCTCGGCCGCCAGCTTGGATTCGTCATGCGTCCGCATACGCTGAGTCAGCTGATCCAGTTCATGACGCGCATTCGACAGCACAAGCTCTTGCTCAGTGCGCTGCTCCAGCAAGGTTTGCAAGCCAGCCTGCGCGGTACGGTCGTCCAACTGCTCCAGCTCGAGCGTACCTTGCTCCATGCTGGCAAACAGTTGTGCGGATTGCTCCAGCGCCGTGGCGATATTGCGCTTCAATTCTTCTATACGACTTTCATGAGCGCGTAGCGCGAATTCCGCCTGCTGCGCCGCCAGCGCCAGTTCGCGCACATGCTCACGCGCCTGATTCAGTGCAGCTTCACGCTCCAGATACACCGTCTGACCATCTTCGTGTGCTTCTTGAACCTGTGCCAGCTCGGTATCGAGTTGCTCAAGTGCCTGCTCCGCATTGGTCTGCAGCTGACGCTGTTCGGCTTCCTGCGCCGAGATCTCATTCAGATCGTTACCGATCTGTGTGCTGCGCTCGCTAAAGCGCTCAACCGCTTCGGTCAGCTTCAGCAAATCCATTTGCAAGCTATGCAGCGTCTGCTGCTGCGCACTGACCCGCTGTGTCAGTTCTTCCAAGCGTTGCGTGCCCTGAGTCAGAGCGGCATCGGCGCGTACCGAACGCTGTCTTGCCTCATCCGCCAACATCTGTTGCGCGCGTACTTGACGCACAAGGTTATCGATTTCTTGTTGCCGCGCCAGCATGCCATCCTGTTCGGAATCCGAGGCATGGAAACGCACCGACAAACGGCTGATCAAATGCCCCTCGCGGGTTACTAGCGTCGCGCCCACAGGTAGCTTGGATCGTTCCACCAGAGCACCCGCAGCATCGTCAGCGACGTACACCTGATGCAGCCAATCCTGCAGTAGTGCGCGCAAGCCGGGGTCGTCCACCTTCATCATGGACATCAAGGTTTTCAGACCAGATGGTGCGGACTCGTTGGCGTTCGACGTACCGCTCAAGGAGTACAGCGATAGCTTGGCGGGCGGGGCGTCCCCGAAAAATGCTTTTGCCCAGTCGAGATTCGACACCTCCAACGCGCCAGTGCGCTCACGCAGCACCGATTCCAGCGCCACTTCCCAACCCGGCTCGATCGATAGTTTTTGCCACAAACGCGGTAGCTTGCCGAGTTCATGCTTGTTCAGCCAAGGTGCGACCTTACCTTCGGTTTGAACGTTTTCCTGCAGCTGCTTGAGTGCCGCCAGCCTTGCTTCGAGCTGCGCATGCTTGGCGGTTTCGGTGTTAACTGATTCCTGCGCATCACGGCGTTCCTGCTCCAGCAGTGGCTGTTGCTCGCGCGCCATCGCAAGTTCTGCCTGAGACTGTTCAAGTTGCGTTTGCTTTTGCTCGACTTGTGACTTCAAATTATTCAGGTGCGCTGTATCTGGCAGAGACAGTGCATTCTTTTCTTGCGCTAGCCGTTCGCGCCGCTGTGTAAGCGTTGCGAGAATATTGGACGCATTGCGTTGATGGGTTGATTCAAGCTCAATACGCTGCTGTACTTGCATGATGCGCGAGCGCGATTCGGTAGTCGCCAGCTGAGCGTTGCGCCAGGATTCTTCAATCTCCGGCAGCGATGCCTGTTTACTTTGCAATACCTGCTGCGCCTCGCTCACGCGCGTGCCATGCGCAGTAAGATCAGTCTCAGCTTGCTCCAGCTCGCCTTCAAACTGCGTACTCTGACGCTGCCACTGCTCACGCTGCGCCGTCAATGAATTGAGTTGCGTTTGTAAACGGGTACGCGACTCGATCACAAACCGAATCTGCGCCTCCAGACTGCCAATTTCAGCATTCGTCTGATAGAGCGCGCCTTGGGCCTGATGCATACGATCGCCAGCAGCGTAATGCTCCTGACGCAGTTGCTCCAGTTCAGCTTCTACATGGCGCAGCTTGGCCGTCTGCTCTTCCAGCTCAACTTGCGCTTTGTCGATGTCGCGCAAGAATTTTTGCTGCTCGTTAGCGGCTTCATTTTTCCTCAGGAGCCACAGCAATTTCTGCTTCTCGTCCTGCTCGGATTGCAGCTCATGGTACTTTTGCGCAATCTCGGCCTGCTTCTCCAGCTTCTGCACGTTTTGATTCAGCTCGCGCAGAATATCTTCAACGCGTTGCAAGTTTTCGCGGGTATCTTGCAGACGATTTTCTGTTTCACGGCGGCGCTCTTTGTATTTCGATACGCCTGCAGCCTCTTCCAGAAAAATCCGCAGCTCTTCCGGACGCGCCTCAATGATGCGCGAGATCATGCCCTGCCCAATAATGGCGTAGGCACGCGGACCAAGGCCGGTGCCGAGGAAGATATCCTGGATATCGCGCCGACGAACCGCTTGATTATTAATATAGTAGGTGGAAGTGCCATCGCGCGTCAGCGTCCGCTTGACCGAAATTTCAGCGAACGAGCTCCACTGCCCTGCAGCCTTGCCAGCAGCATTGTCAAACAACAGCTCGACGGACGCCCGACCGGCCGGCTTGCGATTGGTGGTGCCGTTGAAGATGACATCCTGCATCGACTCGCCGCGTAGCTCCGAGGCCTTCGACTCGCCGAGCACCCAGCGCACCGCGTCAATGATGTTCGACTTACCGCAGCCGTTTGGTCCAACCACGCCAACCAGTTGGCCTGGCACCTGAAAATTGGTCGGATCGACAAAAGACTTGAAACCGGAGAGTTTAATGGAGGTTAACCGCACGACATTTCCAACTTAAAAAAAGAGAAACCGGGCGGCAGGCCCGGCGAGTGAAATTCGAAGCGGCGTCATCATAACATCGGGGGGTGAGCCAACAGTATAATCAGCGGCTTTTTCCTGAAACCCTAACGCCAATTCGCCGTGAATCCGCTGCTCTCCAAGCTCCAGCCTTATCCTTTTGAAAAGCTGCGCCAGCTTTTTGGCGGAGTCACGCCGAATCCCGATTTCAGCGCAATTAGTTTGGGAATCGGTGAGCCCAAGCACCCCACCCCGACGTTTATCCAACAGGCGTTCGCCGATAACTTGTCTGGTCTTGCGACCTACCCAACTACTGCAGGCAGCGATTCACTGCGCCAAGCGATCTGCGGCTGGCTGGAGCGCCGATATCAGCTTCCGACGCTGAACCCGGCCACTGAGGTACTGCCCGTCAACGGGTCACGCGAAGCCTTGTTCGCGTTGGCACAAGTGGTGATCGATCCCGCGGCCAAGGCGGTGGTGGTCTGTCCGAACCCGTTCTATCAAATCTACGAGGGCGCGGCTTTTCTGGCCGGCGCCGAGCCGTTTTTTGTTAATTCAGATCCCGAGCGCAATTTCGCGCCAGACTTTTCTACCGTACCGGCCGAGGTCTGGCCCCGAGTTCAGTTGCTCTACATCTGTACACCGGGCAACCCGACGGGCGCAGTGCTTACGCTAAACGATTGGAAAACACTTTTCTCACTCTCTGACCAGCATGGTTTCGTGATTGCATCCGATGAATGCTACTCCGAGATCTACTTCGGCGACAGCCAACCGCTCGGTGCGCTGCAGGCTGCGCAGCAACTGGGTCGTGGTTACCAGCGCTTGATCGCGTTTTCAAGTTTGTCGAAACGTTCGAACGTACCCGGTATGCGCTCTGGCTTCGTGGCCGGTGACGCAGCCATATTGAAGCAATTCCTGCTCTACCGTACCTATCACGGCAGTGCAATGAGTCCATCAATACAAGCGGCCTCGATCGCTGCGTGGAACGATGAGCATCACGTCCAGGAAAACCGCGAAAAATACATTCAGAAGTTCAAGCAAGTGACGCCTATGTTAGCCGAGGTGCTGGATGTCGCGTTGCCTGACGCTGGTTTTTACCTGTGGGCCAAGGTCGATAAGCTCGCGAACATCACCGACGCTGAATACGCTAAGCGACTGTACGCCGAATATAATGTGACGGTTTTGCCCGGCAGCTATGTCGCGCGTGACGCGCATGGTTTGAATCCGGGGACAAATCGTATTCGAATGGCGTTGGTCGCGGAAGTTGATGAGTGCCTCGAGGCAGCGCAGCGTATTGTCGATTTCACCCGCAAGCTGGCCGGCTGATCGCTGTACGGCTAAGCATTAACAAGAATTCAATCGTCGTTTTTTATAAAGAGAAGCCATGACCCAACAACTACAAAACCTCATCGATAACGCCTGGGAAGAGCGGACCAACTTTTCGCCGAAATCTGCTCCAGCGGATGTAAAAAACGCAGTTGCAGAGGTATTGGAACTCCTGAACCAAGGAACCCTGCGTGTCGCACAAAAAGATAGCGGCAGCTGGGTGGTCAACCAATGGATCAAAAAGGCCGTGCTTCTGTCGTTCCGCCTGGAAGATAACGTGGCCATCCCGGGCGGCGGCGGTATGCAGTTCTATGACAAGGTACCCACCAAGTTCGCCAACTACAGTGCGGACGATTTCGCAAAAGGTGGCTTCCGTGTGGTGCCGCCAGCAGTCGCTCGTCGCGGCAGCTTCATCGGCAAAAACGTCGTTCTGATGCCATCGTATGTAAATATCGGCGCCTATGTCGATGAGGGCACCATGGTCGACACATGGGCAACGGTTGGCTCGTGCGCACAGATTGGTAAAAACGTTCACCTGTCAGGTGGTGTCGGTATCGGTGGCGTACTAGAACCGATGCAAGCGAATCCGACCATCATCGAAGATAACTGTTTCATCGGCGCACGCTCTGAGGTCGTCGAAGGTGTGATCGTCGAGGCCAACTCAGTAATCTCGATGGGCGTATACATCGGCCAGTCGACCAAGATCTACGACCGCGCTACCGGCGAAGTAACGTATGGCCGAATTCCGGAAGGCTCAGTCGTCGTGTCAGGCAACCTGCCCTCAGCCGATGGTAAATACAGCTTGTACTGCGCCGTGATTGTCAAACGAGTGGACGAGAAGACGCGTGCAAAAACCTCGATCAACGAATTGTTGCGGGATTGATGATCACCCTTTACGGTATCCCCAATTGTGACACCGTAAAAAAGGCCCGCACCTGGCTCGATCAGGCGGGTCTTGACTACCAGTTTCACGACTTCAAAAAAGCAGGCCTCGACAAGGGCACTGTCGACTTATGGCTGAAGCAGGTGTCATGGGAAATACTGGTCAACAAAAAAGGGACGACCTGGCGTAACCTGCCTGACGCGACAAAGGCATCGGTGGTCAGTGCAGCGACTGCCACCACGCTCATGCTGGAGAACACCAGCGTCATCAAGCGCCCTGTGCTCTGCATAAAAGGTCAGGTGCTGGTAGGCTTTGACGCGGACCTCTATAAAAAAACGCTGAATGTATGAGCAAGACACTCGCACTGACCGAAGAACTGATTGCGCTGCACTCCGTCACGCCGGCCGATGGCGGCTGTCAATTAAAAATGGCCGAGCGCCTGTCACCGTTGGGCTTTGATTGCGAAACGATCGCATCCGGTGACGTGACTAACCTGTGGGCACGGCGCGGTAAAGAACAACCGCTACTGGTATTCGCGGGCCATACCGATGTGGTACCCACGGGGCCGCTTGAGCGCTGGTCTTCTGATCCTTTCGTACCCACGCATCGTAACGGCAAGTTGTATGGGCGCGGTGCAGCCGATATGAAAACCTCCCTGGCTGCGATGGTGGTCGCAGTCGAAGAATTTGTCGCCGCACATCCCAACCACAAAGGCTCGATCGGTTTTCTGATTACCAGCGACGAGGAAGGTCCTGCGATCGACGGTACCGTCATCGTCTGCGATAAATTGAAGGCTCGTGGTGAGCAGCTCGACTATTGCATCGTTGGCGAGCCAACCTCGGTTAATCAGATCGGCGACATGATCAAAAATGGCCGCCGCGGCACCATGTCCGGCAAGCTGATCATCAAGGGCTTGCAGGGTCACATTGCTTACCCGCATCTCGCCAAGAACCCCATACATCTTGCGATGCCTGCATTGGCAGAGCTAGCGACGATTGAATGGGATCAGGGCAATGAATACTATTTGCCAACCTCTTGGCAGATGTCGAACATCCACGCTGGTACCGGCGCATCGAATGTGATTCCGGGTGAATGTGTGGTCGACTTTAATTTCCGCTTTTCGACCGCGAGTACGGTTGAAGGCTTGCAAAAGGGTGTACCTGCCGTGCTGGATAAACACGGCCTCGACTACCAGCTGAATTGGACTGTGGGAGGACTTCCGTTTCTCACCCCACGCGGCGAGTTGAGTGACGCATTGTCATCCGCAATCAAGGCCGAAACCGGCCTCGATACTGAGCTCTCGACAACGGGCGGCACCTCAGACGGTCGATTCATTGCCCAGATCTGCCCGCAAGTCATCGAATTCGGCCCAACCAACGCAAGTATTCACAAGATCGACGAGCACATCGCAGTATCCGAAATTGAGCCGCTCAAGAATGTTTATCGGCGCACGCTAGAAAATCTGCTGCTGTGAGGAAGTGCTTGGCAAGCATGTGGTATCCGCCCTGCAATCCGGTATCCTTTTGAATTTGCATAGCTACGCCCGGCTTCCGGGCTTCTTCAATGGCCCAGCCTTTCCAAACACTGCGTGACCTGCTGCGTCACGCCGTCACCCACTTCAATACCGAGCAGCTCTATTTCGGTCATGGTAGCGACAACGCCTTCGACGAGGCTGCCTATCTGCTCCTGCACACGCTGAAGCTACCGCTCGATCGTCTCGATCCCTTTCTCGACGCACGCCTGACTGAACCGGAAATCAATACCCTGGTCGGACTGATCGAGCGACGCGCCAAAGACCGCGTACCAGTCGCCTACCTCACTCACGAAGCGCTGCTCGGTGACTATCGGTTCTATGTCGATGAGCGTGTGATCGTTCCGCGCTCTTTTATCGCGGAGCTGATCCCCGATCAGTTTCAACCCTGGGTTTCTAATCCCGACGAGATAAAGAATGTGCTCGATCTTTGTACCGGCTCGGGCTGTCTTGCGATTATGCTGGCAGATGTTTTTCCGAATGCGCAGATTGATGCCGTGGATTTATCGACCGATGCGCTAGAAGTGGCAAAGAAAAATGTGAATGATTATGAGCTGCTCGATAGAGTCACGCTGTATCACTCAGATCTTTACCATCAACTGCCCGACAAGAAGTACGATCTGATTGTTACCAATCCCCCTTATGTGAACAGCGCATCCATGACAAAGCTACCTGCCGAGTATCGTGCTGAGCCACAGATGGCGTTAGCCGGTGGTGAGGATGGCATGGATCTCGTGCGACGCATTGTCGCGGGCGCGAAGGATAGACTCACCGATAACGGTGTACTGATCGTAGAGATCGGCAATGAGTTTGAATTTGCAGAAGCGGCATTCGCGAATGTGGAGATGACTTGGCTGTCGACCAGTGCGGGAGATACCTCGGTTTTCCTTCTCACTGCTGACCAGCTTTGAGACGTCACCGCCTGGATCCCGGCCAACGGCGGGATGACGCAATAAAGACCCTCACCCTATAAACCGTCATCCCGGCGTAGACCGGGATCCATCGATTTTTTCAGCCCAAACGAATGATCCGCCTCCAACAACTCAGCCTGATGCGTGGCACCAAGCCGCTGTTCGAGCAGTCCGACCTCACCATTAACCCCGGGGAGAAAGTCGGCCTGATCGGCACCAACGGCTCAGGCAAGTCGACCTTGTTCGCCATGCTGCGTAACGAGCTGCATCCAGACGCGGGCGATATCGATTTTCCTAAACAGTGGCGAGTCGCTCATGTCGCACAGGAGACGCCTGCCCTTGAACGTACTGCCTTGGATTCGGTGATTGATGGGGATACGACACTCCGTGCGCTTGAATCTGAATTGGCTGAAATCGAGGCGAAAGGGGAAGCCGCCGACGGCCACCGAATTGGCGAGCTACACGCGATGCTGGCTGACGCCGATGCCTACACGGCACGCTCACGCGCCGAACAGCTACTGATCGGTCTCGGGTTTTCCGGAACACAGTTCGAAAATCCTGTTGCCAGCTTTTCAGGTGGCTGGCGAATGCGGCTCAACTTGGCCCAAGCGCTGATGTGTCCTTCCGACTTGTTATTACTTGACGAACCCACTAACCACCTCGACCTTGACGCAATCCTCTGGTTGGAAAATTGGCTGAAAAATTATGCCGGTACCATGATCGTCATTTCGCACGATCGTGATTTCCTCGATGGCGTCACGAATGTCATCGTACACATCGACGAGCGCAAGCTAAAGCGCTACTCCGGCAACTATAGTGCGTTCGAGCGACAGCGTGTAGCACAACTGGAGCTGGCGCAGGCAATTCTTGAGCAGCAGCAGCGCAAACGTGCTCACCTTCAGTCCTTCATCGACCGTTTCAAGGCGAAGGCAACAAAAGCCAAGCAGGCGCAGAGCCGCGTCAAGGCACTCGCGCGGATGGAGGAGCTGGCGCCGCTGCGCGCAGCAGCTGAATTCTCTTTCGAGTTCCGAGAACCTGAGCGTGCACCGAACCCATTACTGGTACTTGACAAGGTCGATGCTGGCTATGTCGATGAATCCGGCGAAGAAAAGATCATCGTGCATGGCATTGAGTTTGCACTGCAAGCAGGCCAGCGCATCGGCCTGCTTGGTGTGAACGGTGCCGGTAAGTCAACGCTGATCAAAACTATCGCTGGCGATATCGCGCCCCTACACGGCGTCGCTCGATTAGGCAAGGGACTCGTGGTCGGCTATTTCGCACAGCACCAACTCGAGATGCTGCGTCACGATGATTCACCACTAATGCACCTGATGCGTATTGCGCCCGATGTACGCGAGCAGGAGCTGCGCAATTTCCTGGGTAGTTTTAACTTCCCTGGCGATATGGTGAAAAGTCCGATCGCGCCTTTCTCCGGCGGCGAAAAGGCACGTTTGGCGCTGGCGCTGATCGTCTGGCAGCGTCCCAACCTCCTGCTGCTCGACGAGCCGACCAACCATCTCGACCTTGAGACGCGCGAAGCGCTCACCGAAGCGCTTGCGCAATTCGACGGTACGCTACTGCTCGTATCGCACGACCGCCATCTACTACGCGCGACTACCGATGAGTTTCTTATCGTCGCCAATGGTCAGTTGAAATCGTTCGATGGCGACCTCGATGATTACCGTGATTGGCTGTTCAAGACAAAGGCCGACGCCGCTTCTGTGAGCATGATGTCCGATAGTACCGACGCTGATGCGCCCCCTGGGATGGACCGTAAGGAGCAGAAGCGCATCGAAGCCCAGGAACGTCAGCGGCTTTCGTCCCTACGCAAGCCACTGGAGAAGCGCTTGCAGGTAGTTGAGAAGCAGATGTCCGAACTTCAAACAAAGTATGCTTCTTTCGAACAAACACTGGCAGATACCGTCATCTACGACACCGAGCGAAAAGCGGATCTAAAGTCGATACTTGAGCAACAATCTCAGTGCCGTGCCCTAATGAAACAACTGGAAGAGGAATGGCTTCAGTTGCAGGAGACGCTTGAGAAATTACAGGGATCGTGAAGCAAGTCGTACAGCGAAGGAACAGTTGACGCATACAGGCCACCTAGTTCGATATTTTTTTACATCGAAAGTACCCCGTCATGCGTAATATCTTTCACTTTTCTCCTCCGTTTTTCCCTCAGCACATTCCACAGCCGCAGCCCGCACTCCAGCAACAACTCAACAACGCGATCGTTTACAGCAATGAGTATGAAATGGGCATGCTGGTAGACCGCGCATTATCCGCCGGCGCACGCTTCAATATTAGAGGTGAATACGCAACCCATCCGATGGTGCTCGCGGTTCGAGCAAACAAGCCCTGTGCAATCGCCGTTTTAATGGGGCGCGGCGTCACGCTGCCCGACGTTCCTCAAGAGGGTACGGATTTGTTGATGGAAGCCTGCAATGCAGGCTATGACGAGATGTCGCGCGTTCTGTTAAGCGTTGCAGGCATGGAGGTTGAAGAAACGAATGCCTTGGGTCTCATGCCCCTGCACTTTGCAATTATCTCAGGTGCACCGGGTACGGTACAAGTGATACTTGAAACCGATGCAAACGTCAATGCTGTTATCAAGGCAGGCAGCCTCGATGAATATCTGGATACGTTTCAGGAAGACCAAAACTTCTTGCCGGACGATCGTGTGACGCCACTTATGCTGGCGGCAGCCTTGGGCAATGACGCCATCGTGCAGCAATTATTACGCGCTGGCGCTGATGCCAATCTCGGGATCCGTTCCCCGCTGGTTATTGCGGTAAGAAAGGGACACGCTGCCACTGTGAAAGCTTTTCTGGATGGAGGGATCGATCCCAACGAGTGTTACGATGAAAGCGATTACAAAGGATTACAGGCTCTGATTTTTCCGGACGCGACGATCGAATGCCTACGGCTGCTAATGCCGTACATTCAGCTGCAGGAAGATGATGATGGCACATATTCACCGCTACGCGATGCGCTAGAACAGCGGCTTCCATCGGTCGTCTCGTTACTGCTTGGAAGCTATGGCACAAGTGAAGACTTTTCGCACAAGCTCAACGATTGCTGGACTCTTATCGACATGGAAGAGGCTAGATCCGACGAACTACTGGAGCTGATGACCACGGCAGTTGCCCGATGCAAGCTTGTCGAAGAGCAGGAAGCTTTCCCTGAATTGCTGGATCAAATCATCGAGTACTGCACCGATGGCGAGAAAATCGCGTATCTAGGTGTTTTCCCTTCGCTACTGGAGCCGGTGATCGAAAAGCTGCGCGAGGTGAAAGAAGACAACTCTCTCAATATGGCGCAGAGCCAATTACGTACAGCCTTCGTTCTAACCCACCTGGAGCCTGAACTTCCTCGCCCCACACGCTCATCAATAGAGCCACTACCACCCGACCTGGTCTGGAAAGAAAAAACTGACCGCACGCGATACGTGCAAAGTCAGCAATTACGGAGTGCCAGCAGCGCATTGATCGAGAGGGCAACAGCTCAGCTCAGACACGCTATAGATATCGACTTCTTCCTAAAACATCGACAAGCGCAAGAAGCCAACATGGACATGCTGTCCCGAATTATCGAGTCAGATCTTATTGATGAAACTGGCGCTTCCACGAGTTTAGCTCGACTCATCAACAATGCCTGGATTCAGGCGGCACAGTACGGCGTGCAATGGAACGTTGCACCGGATTCGGATAAAGATGCTAATCGTTTTTTGCTGCACACATCGCGCAATCTGCTTCGACTTCAATTAGAAAAATTCCACAGTGGACTCGAGATCGATAATCACTACGTAGAAATTCTGAAAAAAGCGCTATCCGAGTCATCCATTCCGCTGAGGCAGTTCTGTACCGACCCAGCTACATGGCTACGTACGCTGGAGCACCGCAATCATCTACGCCCGGTTGACGCGGCCGTACTAGCGATCAGGCTACAGATTGAACTTGGCCTGTCCCTGTACACCGCCCGCAGTATCGCCGACGCATGGCACCTAGCGATTGAAGCATCACGCTATGGCGGTGGGTGGGCAACGACTGCACAACTTCATCAGACAATCGAACGATCGCTGGCAGGCACCATCAGCGAGGTCATGGAATCTGACGAAGCCCACACTATAGTTCCAGCATCTGACCGAACGATGATCACCGCCTGGTGTGATATCAAGCGCAGATATCCGCATCCTGCCCGACCTCCCTCAACTGAGGTAATCGGCTCAGGCAGCAGTCCTGATGGTGCCCGGGGCCGCAAGCGCCTCGCCGATAACCAGCCGGATCATCTGCCACCCGGTAAGAAGCACCGTCTCGAGCATTCAGTCGATGATGAATCGAGCGACTAACTCACCGGCCGGCCCGCATGCCGCATAATCGCCGGATGACGTCTATTTCCCCGACCCCTTCGACAGCGCTGCCACTGACCGGCCTCACCATCCTCGATCTCACCCGGCTGCTGCCTGGCCCGGTAGCGACCATGCATTTGGCTGACATGGGCGCTACCGTCATCAAGATCGAGGATAAGGGCGCCGGCGATTACGCACGTACGATGAGCCATGTGAAGCACGAGCTTTCACAACTGTTCATCGCGGTCAATCGTGGCAAGCAGTTGATGCGGCTCGACCTGAAAGATGTTGTCGAGCGCGAGCGCTTTCTTCAGATGGTCGATACCGCAGATGTCGTCATAGAGAGCTTCCGACCCGGTGTGATGGACAGGCTAGGACTAGGATGGAACACACTGAAGCTACGCAATCCCAGGCTGGTGATGTGCGCAATCACTGGCTATGGGCAACAGGGGCCACTGGCGCAGATGGCAGGACACGACATTAACTACATTGGCTACTCGGGGATGCTGGCGCAGACCGCCGACCAGACCGGTCGCCCGGTGCTTCCAAACCTGCAGGTCGGCGATCTGCTCGGTGGCGCACTGAGCGCAGTGCAAGGCATCCTCGCCGCGCTGCTCGCCGTGAAGATGGGCGGACCGGGCCGTTTTATTGACGTTGCAATGACCGATGCTGTGTTCGCTCACCACATCATGCCTATGCTGGCACTGAATTCCGACGGAAGGTCACCCTCACCGGCACGCGACTTGCTGACCGGCGGCGTTCCCTGCTACGAGGTCTACCGCTGCAGTGATGGCCGTTACATGGCGGTCGGCGCACTTGAGCTGAAATTCTGGGAAACGTGTTGTGATGTGCTGCAGCGTCCTGACCTAAAGACAAGTCATTGGTCACTGGGCCAACAAGTCGGTGGCGAGGATGCGTTTGCGGTAAAAGCGGAACTGACTAAGATCTTCGCCAGTCGCACGCAATCGGAATGGGTTGCGCTATTTGCGGTAGCTGATTGCTGCGTGACACCGGTGCTCAGTACCGCGGAGGCCATCATTCATCCGCATTTTGTCGAACGTAGTATGACTGTTCGGGTGAGTCATGATACTGAAGGCGAATGCACGTTCTCTGCTCCAGCAGTGAAATTCTCTGGTTAGCGCACTTTTCGTTAAAACATAAAAGGCAGGGAACCATACTTGCGATACCGACACCGATGACGAAACTTTTCCCACGTCATCGAAAGGATCAGCATGCAGCCAGTAATCACACCCACCATAACAACATCATCTACTAGTACGACAACGACGAGCAGTACTGTCTCGACGCAACAGAACCACCCCGCTACGCCCGTTATTCAAAGCAAGCCTGCATCGGAACGCTCCAGCTTAATCAGAGCACTCTTAAATGAACAAAAAACCGGCGTTCCGCCGTTACACCAATCGATCCTCGATGGTAATTTCGTTATGGCCAAGGCACTGCTCGCCTCGGGTGCATGGGTCAAAACAGAAATCCGCCCGCCACTCAATCTAGAAAATCAACTCACTGCAACACTGTTTTCTCTTAGAAAGCCAGATAGATTTCTAGAAAATCATAGTACAGACGCGACGCAGGTACGCAATCATTGCATCGTTGATCTTGCACTAAAAATGCAAGAGGCCTCTCCCGCTTACAAAGTCCAAAACGTTGGTGCAAATGCACTCACACTAGCACTGCTTTGCGATGCGCCGATCGAATTTATCAATGACTTGCTGGCAGTCGCGAAGAATCAGTATCCAGCTATCCTCGACCAGCCAGATGCTAACGGGCGAACACCAATGATGATCGCGGTAGAGCGCGGCGATGCCAATATGGTTTCGCTCTTGCTGCAGCAAGGGGCCTGCGCAAATTGGGAAACTAATGTCAAAACTGTACTCGATCTCTGTATTAGTACTGGCCATCCTCAGCTACTTGCGCTGTTCCATGGTATCTCCGACAGCAGCAAACGAGCAGTATTCAATTGTATTGAGCATCATGTCAAAGCACTGCTAACCGGTGACTTCACCTTGCTGAGCAGACTTCTGCAAGCCGTGCATTTCTTTCTCAACGATGATGATATTGCCAAGCTATTGATCGCTGCCGCGAAGGTTCCAGGCGTCGCAGAAAAGCTTCCTTTGATTTACGGCCTCCTGCGCGGCCCGATGACAAACGATCAACTGGATGAGCTTCGCGAAGCTGCGGCGAACTCGGGCGACATTGCTGTTTACCAGTATGTACGCGGGCGAGACCGCTACCTAGCCTCGGTGCTTCGCTCGATATCGGACCCCACCATCGACTCACTGGTCAAGCACGAGCTGATACAAGGTTTGAAGCCCGAGCTGATACGGGCCTTGAAAGTTGATGACGTCCATTTTACAAAGCTTTTATTGAAAAGAGGCGTCGATATAGAACCTGATAACAGCTTGGCGGAGGAAGCCGGACTGAAATCGATCGCAGCAAAGCTTCGGGATACGACGATCCTGAATCGCCTCGCTAAAGGCTTGAGTGTACGCGGGCGTTTGGCTGCCGGTACGATCTACTACACTGGCTTCAGCACTGGGGATTATTCCGGAGTGACATCCGAAGAAGCGTTCATGCGCATGCTTGTAGCCGATAACAGATTGCAGAACGATGCGACCAAATCCGTGGATATTCTCAAAGAAGCTATCATTAAAAATTATGCCATTTGCGTAGACTACCTTTTGCAGAAAGGCGCGCCAGTGCATGACCCGAGTCTGGACGAATGGTCATATCTGCAAGGTTCTCAGCCGCTTGCGCTCGCCATCAAGAATGAGAACGTGGAGATCACTCGCGCGCTTTTGAATGCTGGCGCAGTTCCGTCCGAACGTGAAATCTCCAATGCAGGCTATTCTAAAAACCCGGAATTCGTCCGCTTATTCGATAACTACCATTAACATGTCGACTGCTTGCTCTGATTAGACCATCTGCTCACGCGCTCCGAGGCGTGGCTGTACAAGGACGGGCAAATCGCCCGTCCTTTTTTTCTCAGCGCCGCAGGACCATGCGATCGATCGCGACATGACAAATCAATGACCGTACGTGATCAGGCTGCCGCATCGGCAGCATCGGAATCAAACGTATAATCCGCGAGTGCATTGACAAGCATAGAAGTACTTTGCTTCAGCCACTCACCCTGCCATGACGAACTCCGCTTTCGCACCCGACGGCTTCTATCCATTCGAAGGCCCAGCCACCGTCAGCCTTGAACTAATACCGCTATTGGTTCGGTACAAGCTCGATTGTGCGGAAGTCAAGTTACATCTGCAGCAGTGGCAGGCGCTGAGTATTGACGAACGTAAGCTACTAGTTCTGCAGGTTTGTACCGCAGTAGAGGGGGTTCACCAATACCGCACCTTGCTCAATGAAATGATCGACCGTCATTACGCGGTCGCGGCGACACCGCGCCCGCTATCCGACAATGAACCGTGGCGCGAGTTGTCACGTTGGCCGCAAGCGGTCATGGACCAATGCCAGAGGCAGGCTATCGCTCTACCACCTGTCGAACGATGGCAGTCCCTCAGCGAAATCTACAGGCATGCACTGTTTGTCTTGGGTAGGTCGAAACACGCGCGTCAAGAATTCATCGCGGCGATGCGTTTGTTCTTTGGAGATGGGGAAAGCGTGGATCCCAGCCTTCGCAGGGATGAAGCATAGCTAGGATTACGCCCGGAAATGCTATCCCGGCGTAGGCCGGGACTCATCGAAGCAAGAATGCACTAGCAAAGCAAACCGCGATGCGAATCAATCGCGTCTCGAACCACGGGACTCAGGCCCTCTGCCTCGCCACCATCCATCTTCTGAACGATCGCCTTACGCATGCGCGGCTCCCAGAATTTTTTCAGGTGATTCGCAATATCGGCCTTTGCCTGCTCACGATCTGGCATGTCTTCGAAGAATGCGCCTATCTGATTCGCCATTTTGACGAGTTGCTGGGTTTCCATAGAATTACTCCGCTTTGAATCGCTCTGAATGGGTGTACACCACGTACGAGGTGTCACGCATGAAACCGATCAGGGCAACGCCATAACGATCGGCCAACTCTACTGCAAAACTGGTCGGCGCAGAAATAGCGGCAATTGTGCCAATGCCCATCGTTGCCGCCTTCTGCACCATCTCATAGCTTGCACGACTGGTTAACAACAAGGCACCGCGCGAAAAATCGGCCTTCTGCTTCGCGAGTGCACCTATCAATTTATCGAGCGCGTTATGGCGGCCCACATCCTCACGTACACAAGCAACCTGCCCGGCCTCATCTATCCAAGCAGCTGCGTGCGTCGCACCACTGTGTTGTTGTAATGGTTGCCTTAGCTGCATCGCGCGCATTCCGGCGACGAGTACACTCGGCGCTACTGCGCGAGCATTCAGGACAGGTGCCAGCTCACGCGCCACTTGCTCTAGGGCTTCTGTTCCGCACAGTCCACAGCCCGTACGACCTGCGAGATTGCGACGACGTTGTTTGAGTGCGGCGAACCGCTCGCTCGCGATCTCGATGTGTACCAACCTGCCCTCATCGCGCTGCTCGACCTCACAACCGTAAAACTCATTGCTGCTAGCGACAATACCTTCCGATAGCGAGAATCCCAGAGCGAAATCTTCCAAGTCCGCTGGTGACGCCAACATGACGGCGTGCGAGATACCGTTGTACTCAAGCCCGACGGGCAATTCCACCGCCAGCCAGTCCTGGCTATCTGACACGGCGCCGTCGCGACAGCGCAATACAGACACCTGTTTTAGCGTGTCCGCACCTGCGCTTAAAGCGGTCGCGCCGGGGCCGTGTTCCATGATCGCCTTACTGGGCTTAGCCCTCGACCTTGGCCAAATCCAACTGCTCGCGATTAAAGCGCTCGTAGTTGCGCTGCCATTCCGAGGGTTGAGTCACTGGCATGACCTGTACCGCAGTCACCTTGAACTCTGGACAGTTGGTAGCCCAATCAGAGTTATCGGTGGTGATCACGTTCGCGCCTGATTCCGGGAAGTGGAAGGTTGTGTAGACCACACCCGGCTGCACGTTCTCAGTGACGGTTGCGCGCAGCACGGTTTGTCCTGAACGCGAGTCGATACCGACCCAATCACCTTCATGAATGCCACGCTCTTCTGCATCATGCGGATGAATCTCGAGACGGTCTTCACTATGCCAGCGCGAATTCTCGGTGCGACGGGTTTGAGCGCCGACGTTGTACTGCGAAAGGATACGACCAGTGGTCAGAATCAGCGGGAAGCGCGGCGTGACTTTTTCATCGGTCGCGACATACTTGGTAATCATGAAGCGGCCCTTACCACGCACGAACTGATCGACGTGCATGATCGGCGTACCTTCCGGTGTGTTCTCATTGCATGGCCACTGAACACTGCCCAACTTGTCGATCTTCTCGTAAGTCACGCCGTGGAAGGTCGGGGTCAGCGAGGCAATCTCCGCCATGATCTCAGACGGATGCGAATAGTTCATCGGGTAGCCCAATGCATTCGCCAGCAACTGCGTAACCTGCCAGTCCGAATAACCGGTCTTCGGTGGCATCACCTTGCGCACGCGCGAGATACGACGCTCTGCGTTAGTGAAGGTGCCATCTTTTTCTAGGAAAGAAGAACCCGGCAAGAACACATGCGCGTATTTCGCTGTCTCGTTCAAGAACAAGTCTTGGACGACCAAGCACTCCATCGCCATCAAGCCATTGGCGACATGCTGCGTGTTAGGGTCGGACTGCACAATATCCTCACCCTGCACATACAAGCCCATGAAGCTGCCATCGAGCGCAGCATCCAGCATGTTAGGAATACGCAGGCCCGGCTCAGGGCTGAGTGTTGCGCCCCAACGCGATTCAAATTCTGCGCGCACGATGCTGTCAGACACATGACGATAGCCCGGCAGTTCATGCGGGAACGAACCCATATCGCAAGCGCCCTGCACGTTATTTTGGCCACGCAGCGGGTTCACGCCCACACCCAAGCGACCCACATTGCCAGTCGCCATGGCCAGGTTTGCGATACCCATCACCATGGTAGAGCCCTGTGCATGCTCGGTCACACCAAGGCCGTAGTAAATCGCTGCATTACCGCCAGTGGCGTACATACGCGCAGCACCACGCAGCTCTTCGGCTGGCACGCCGGTAATCTCTGCCATGGCCTCTGGCGAGTTCTCTGGACGAGCAACGAAATTTTTCCAATCTTCGAAAGATTTCAGATCGCAACGCTCAGCGATGAAGTCATCTTTCAACAGGCCTTCAGTCACGATCACATGCGCGAGTGCATCGATCAGCGCGACGTTGGTGCCCGGCTTCAGCTTGAGGTGATAGTCGGCTTGATAGTGCGCGCCCTTCACCATCTCGGTGGTACGTGGATCAGCCACGATCAACTTGGCGCCTTGACGCAGGCGACGCTTCATCTGCGACGCGAATACCGGGTGAGCGGCGACCGGGTTAGCACCAATCACGAAGATCACATCCGACTGCATCACAGAATCAAACGTTTGCGTACCGGCAGATTCACCGATTGTCTGCTTCAGACCATAGCCGGTCGGCGAATGACAAACGCGTGCGCAGGTATCGACGTTGTTGTTACCGAAGCCAGCACGCACCAGCTTCTGCACCAAATACGTCTCTTCGTTCGTGCAGCGTGACGACGTAATACCACCGACCGAATCCTTGCCGTATTTCTGCTGGATGCGACGGAATTCGCTGGCTGCATATGAAACCGCTTCTTCCCATGACACTTCCTGCCAGGGGTCAGAAATCTTTTTGCGGATCATGGGGTTCATGATGCGGTCTTTGTGGGTCGCATAACCCCATGCAAATCGACCTTTAACGCATGAGTGGCCCTGGTTGGCCTTGCCGTCTTTCCAAGGCACCATACGCACCACTTCACTGCCCTTCATTTCTGCTTTGAAGCCGCAACCCACACCGCAATAGGCGCAGGTCGTCACCGCGCTGTGCTCGGCGATACCGATCTTGATCACGGTTTTTTCAGTCAAGGTCGCGGTTGGGCAAGCCTGCACACAGGCGCCACAAGAAACGCACTCCGACTCCATGAACGGTTCGTTTTGGCCAGCCGCGACGCGCGAGTCAAACCCGCGGCCATCAATCGTCAACGCAAACGTACCCTGGGTCTCTTCACAGGCACGTACACAGCGGTTACAGACGATGCATTTCGACGGGTCGTAGGTAAAGTAAGGATTCGACTCATCCTTCTTCAACTCGGTGTGGGTCTTGATCGGCGCACTACCCTTGGTGTAGCGCACTTCACGCAAGCCAACCAAACCAGCCACGTCTTGCAATTCGCAATTGCCGTTGGTTGGGCAAGTCAGGCAATCCAGCGGGTGATCGGAAATGTACAGCTCGAGCATGCCGCGACGGATATCTGCAAGCTTAGGTGTCTGCGTACTGACTTTCATGCCAGGCTCGACAGGCGTGGTGCAAGAAGCCGGGTAGCCTCTGCGGCCTTCAATCTCTACTAGGCACACACGGCAAGAACCGAAGGCTTCCAGCGAATCGGTGGCGCATAGCTTCGGTACGTTGATACCGGCTTCCGCACTGGCGCGCATGACCGACGTGCCTGCGGGCACGGTCACCGACACACCATCAATCTCTAAAGTCACCAGCGTTGCAGATGCCCGCTCTGGTGTACCAAAGTCTTTGTCATTGATTGCGTTCATACCGTCTCCTTCGCTTTCTTTTCTGTACCGAAGTCTTCAGGGAAATGATTCATTGCCGATAGCACCGGGAACGGTGTCATGCCACCCATGGCACAGAGCGAGCCATTCAGCATGATGTCGCACAGATCACGTACCAAATGAATCTGCTGCTCGGTGTCTTCACCAGCGATGATTTTGTCGAATGCTTCTTTGCCGCGGGTCGAGCCGATACGGCATGGTGTGCACTTTCCGCAGGATTCAACCGCGCAGAATTCCATCGCATAACGCGCCTGCTTCAGCATATTGACGCTGTCATCGAACACCACGATGCCGCCGTGTCCGAGCGTGCCGCCGATCTGCAAGAAGGCTTCGTAATCGAGTGGTGTATCGAACTGCGATTCAGGCAGGTAAGCCCCCAATGGCCCACCGACCTGCACTGCGCGGATTGGCTTACCCGAGCGGGTGCCGCCGCCGTACTCGTACAGCATCTCGCGAAGCGTGAGGCCGAAGGCTTTCTCGACCAAGCCACCAAATTTGATATTGCCCGCGAGTTGCATGGGCAAGGTGCCGCGCGAACGACCCATACCGAAATCTTTGTAGTAAGCAGCTCCGCGCGCAAAAATCACCGGCACCGTCGCCAGCGAGATGACGTTGTTGATGACAGTTGGCTTGCCGAACAGACCGGAGATCGCAGGCAGCGGCGGCTTGGCACGCACGATGCCGCGGCGGCCTTCAATACTCTCCAGCAGCGCGGTTTCTTCACCGCACACATACGAGCCTGCACCAACGCGAACCTCGAGGTCGAAGCGTTTGCCCGAGCCGCAAATATTGTTGCCAAGATAGCCGTTGGCACGTGCGATCTCGATGGCCTTGTTCAGCATCTCAATCGCGTGGGGATACTCAGAACGTGCGTAGATGTAGCCCTTGGTTGCACCCACACCCAGGCCGGCGATCGTCATACCTTCGATCAGCATCAGCGGATCATCTTCCATCACCATGCGATCGGAGAAAGTACCGGAGTCACCCTCATCAGCATTGCATACGATGTACTTTTGCGCCGAGGGTGTCGTGCGTACCGTGTTCCACTTAATACCGGTCGGGAAAGCGGCGCCACCGCGTCCGCGCAAACCAGACTCAGTCACCGCTTGAACAATCTGCTCCTCGCTCATTTGCAAGGCTTTTTGCAGACCAGCAAAGCCTTCGTGTGCGCAGTAGTCTTCAATCGACAGCGGGTCAGTGATGCCAATGCGCGCAAAGGTGAGGCGCTCTTGGCGCTTCAAGAATGGAATCTCTTCCGTCAAGCCGAGCGCAAGCGCGTGGGCGCCACCGGTGGTGAAGTTGGCATCAAACAGCGACGCGACATCATCCTCGCTCACCGGGCCATAGCCCACGCGACCCTGCGGTAAAGCTACTTCAACCAATGGCTCGAGCCAGAACATTCCGCGCGAGCCATTGCGAACCAGCTCAATCTCGACACCGCGACGCTTGGCTTCAGCCAGAATCGCTTGTGCTGTTTCATCAGCGCCCAACGCCAGCGCGGTCGAGTCACGCGGCACAAATATTTTCACGCTCATGCGTCGCTCCTTGCGCGTGCCAGTAGTCGATCGAAACTCTTTTGATCAACACGGGCGTGTAGTTTTTCACCCATCATGATCGAAGGACCGCAGGCGCAATGGCCGAGGCAGTAAACCGGTTCCAGCGTGACTGAACCATCTGCCGTGGTCTCGTGGAAATCAATGCCCAGTGCACGCTTGGCATGCTCAGTCAGCGCTTCTGCGCCGACCGATTGGCAAGCTTCGGCCTGGCAGATCTGCAGCACGACTTTGCCAGCCGGCGTAGTCCTAAAGTGGTGGTAATAGCTGATCACGCCGTGAACTTCAGCACGCGTGAGATTCAGCCGGTCGGCAATTTCAGGCACTGCGTCTGACGGCACGTAACCGTACTCGGCCTGAATTGCATGAAGAATAGGAAGCAGCGCGCCGTCCGGTGCGCCCAATTGGGTCAGCGTAGCGTTGATACACGCGTCATACGAAGCCGTTGGCATCGTGGTCTCCGGTGTTTTTAATATGTGCCGAAAAGCATATTTCGGTGGAAATTACAGCCCGCGAAAGCTGCGAATGCGCGGATATTCCGCTCGGCGACACCGGAAGTCAATATGAGATTTTTAGCCTATTTAGCGGCCGCAAGTCGCCCCGGCTAACGGGGGGCCGCAGGCACTACAAAACGTGGGGGAAGTATGACGCTGGCTGGGCGGGAGACTCGCAGGCAGTACATGACGTACGACAAGAGCCTACCAACAACGCCAGCGGCAACCGAAGAGGCTTCACCAAAATGCCGCTGGCAAGGCGGGAGCCTCGCAGGCAGTACATGACGTACGACAAGAGCCTACCAACAACGCCAGCGGCATTTTTAGTCGTTTTTGATGACGATGCTCGGAAACTTCAGGCTCATATCCTTCGCCTTCTCCGCCACCTTAACCGCGATCTTGCGCGCGATCTGACCGTACAGCTGGGCGATAGGACCGGTAGGGTCGGCCACCACGCTGGGTCGGCCAGCATCGGCTTGCTCTCGAATACTGAGCGTCAATGGCAAGGCCCCAAGGAAATCAACCCCGAAGTCGGCGCACATCTTCTCGCCACCGCCATGACCAAAAATCGACTCGGCATGCCCGCAGTTACTGCAAATATGTACGCTCATATTCTCAATGACACCAAGGATCGGAATACCGACCTTCTCGAACATTTTCAAACCCTTACGCGCATCGAGTAAGGCGATGTCTTGCGGCGTGGTGACAATCACAGCGCCGGTTACCGGCACCTTTTGCGAAAGTGTCAGCTGGATATCACCGGTGCCCGGCGGCATATCGACGACCAAATAATCCAGATCGCGCCAGTTGGTTTGCTCCAGCAATTGCTGCAGGGCTTGCGTCACGATCGGACCACGCCACACCATGGGCTGGTCCGGGTCGATCATGAAACCGATCGACGCTACCTGTACGCCGTAGTTCTCAAGTGGCTCCATGGTCTTGCCATCATGGCTCTCTGGCTTACCAGAAACACCCATCATGGTCGGCTGCGACGGACCGTATATATCGGCATCCAGCAGACCCACCTGGGCACCCTCGGCAGCCAGTGCCAATGCCAGGTTCACTGCGGTGGTGGACTTCCCTACCCCGCCTTTGCCGCTCGCGACTGCGATGATGTTTTTTACGTTGTTCATCAACTTCACGCCGCGCTGCACCGCATGCGCAGCTACCTTCACGCTCACGTTGACATGCGTCTCGGTGACTCCAGGCAATGCGCGTAAGGCAGCATCAATTAACTGCTTGATGGCATCGATCTGTGTTTTCGCGGGATAGCCAAGCTCGATATCGAGCGCCACCTTGCCGCCGTCGATCTGGATATTTTTTGCCGATTTACTGGCGATGAAGTCTTTGCCGGTATTGGGATCAATCACGCCCGATAGCGTGTCACGGATGGATTCTTGGTTAAGGCTCATGACGTCTCCTTGAAGGAGGCGCAAGTCTAAACCAAAAGACTAAAACAAAACGGCCACCTAACAAGGTGGCCGTTTTGCGTGAGGCAAGAAGACTTACTTGAATAGCACTGCAGACTTTTGCAGCGTGACAGAAATACCGTAGGCCAGCGGTATACCCACTGCCAGCCACGCCACCCAAGCAATCGCTGGATTGCTCTTTGTTGCTTGGCCCTCGCCTTGCAGCGTGTCTTTGACTGACTTCTCGTGGGCCAGTTGCTTCTCGTGAGCGAGTTCTTCCGCCGACATGAAGTGACGTTCGGCGACTGGACGCACCATCAGGTTGGCTAACAAACCCACCACCAGCATCGCAGCCAGTACGTAGAAGATCGGTTCGTAAATCTGATCGAACGGTACTTTCTGCTCGAGGCGGATGTCGTGCATGTAGTTGACGACCACCGGGCCCAGAATGCCAGCGGTTGACCAAGCGGTCAGCAGACGACCATGGATCGCACCCACAAACTGCGTACCGAACATATCCGCCAAATAGGCTGGAATCGTTGCGAAGCCACCGCCGTACATCGAAGCGATCACACAGAAGGACGCTACAAAAATTGCGAGCGACTTCCAACCAGCCGAGACCGATGCCATCAAATAGAGGGCGATACCGAGTACGAAGAAAATCAAGTACGTAGGCTTACGTCCAAGATGATCCGACGAAGAGGCCCAAATAATTCGCCCGAAAATATTAAACAGCGAGATCAGGCCAACAAAGCCGGCACCGATCGCGACAGCGGCTTTGAGCAAATCAGGATTCGCTTTCAGATCAAGAAACCCGAGTTCGGGTTGTCCGACCAGCGCGCCCGCAAAGGTCTCTTGCAGCATCGGGGAAGCTGCACCAATGATGCCGATACCTGCCGATACATTCATGCACAGCACAATCCACAGCAGCCAGAACTGCGGTGTTTTGTGCGCATTTCTTAGATGCACGTGGTTCTGCGCAATCATGGCCTTCTGCGAAGGTGGTGGCGGCTCCCAACCGGCGGGCTTCCAACCCGTGGCCGGCACGCGGTAGCCAAATGCACCGGAGAACATAAACACCGAGTAAATAATGGCCAGCGTGACGAAGGTTTGCCAGACACCTGGGTCGGTGGGCGTCGCGAACTTGGCCATCAGAAAAGTCGCCAGTGGCGAGCCAATCATGGCACCACCACCAAAGCCCATGATCGCCATTCCGGTGGCCATACCGCGCCGGTCTGGGAACCACTTAATGAGCGTCGAAACCGGGGAGATATAGCCAAGGCCAAGCCCGATGCCGCCAATCACACCAGAGCCCAACCACATCATCCATAGCTGGTGGTGGTAGACGCCAAGCGCGGAGATGAGCAATCCACCGCACCAGCAGATCGCAGCAACAAAGCCTGCCTTGCGCGGACCAGCGCGCTCGAGCCAGCCGCCCCAGACCGCGGCCGCGCAGCCCAACACCACGAAGAACAGGGTGTACATCCAGCCCAAATCAAACTGGGTCCAGTTGCAATCCGTCGCAAACAAGGCACGGCCAGTACCGGCCAATTTATCCCCGAAGGAGACTGCACCTGCAGCACAAGACGCCAGTGGCGTACCGTCCGGACCCAGCAGTGCATTACCGAGTGGCTTCCAAAATACTGAGAAGCCATAGGCCATCCCGATACATAAATGGATTGCAAGTGCCGCTGGTGGAACCAGCCATCGGTTATAGCCGTCGCCGGCGATCGTGCGCTCCTTATCGAGCAGTGCCATGTTTCCTCCTGTGGGGCCGCTTGGTAGGCGGCATCGGTCTTTCGAGTTGTTATATTGAGCTTGGTGCCGAAGGCGGCGCTCATCCTGACAGGGTACATTCTACGTTGCAATATGCTATGGTGGACATAATGTTCAAGGTCCGAATTAACCCGCATTGGGAAATCACACGCGGCAACGGCGAACCGCTAGACACCGCGGTTTTGCTGTCGCTGCTGCGCGCCATCGACGAGACTGGCTCGATTGCGCGTGCCGCGCAAACCGTCGGCCTGTCTTATCGCTACGCGTGGGGCTTGCTCCGCGATGCGGAGGAATTGTTCGGCAACAGCTTGATGACCACCGGTCGTGGGCGCGGTACCCAACTATCTCCGCTGGCAGAAAAACTAATCTGGGCCGACCGCCGCGTCGCCGCCCGCCTCTCGCCCACCTTGGATAGCCTCGCCTCAGAACTTGAAACTGAGCTCGGTAAAACCGTTGGTGCTGCACCCGCGATGATTCGCCTTGATGCCAGCCATGGCTTCGCGGTGGCAGCATTTTTGAGGCAAGCAACGGAATCCGGTTTGCCTATTGATCTGCGTT
Source organism: Oxalobacteraceae bacterium (assembly GCA_027485795.1). GTDB lineage: Bacteria > Pseudomonadota > Gammaproteobacteria > Burkholderiales > Burkholderiaceae_D > Pernthalerella. Next base: position 37,334 of record JAIXQK010000148.1, on the reverse strand, counting down.
ATCGCAATAGTACCGATGCCGTTGCTGCGTTATCGCGTGGCGAATCCGATCTAGCCGGCTTCCATGTGCCAACCGGTGAGTTCGAAGCACCGTCGGCTGAACGCTTTGGCAAGTGGTTGGATTCGCGCACCCACCGCTTGATACACCTCGCTCACCGTACTCAGGGCTTATTCGTGAATACCGGCAACCCACTCGGTATTCAAAGTTTGTCGGATCTGGCGCGCGAAGACGTTCGATTTGTGAATCGCCAAGTAGGCTCGGGTACGCGCATGCTGCTCGAACTGATGCTGGAAAAATTTGCGATACTGCCCACCGCCATCAACGGCTATGAAAATAGCGAGTTCACCCACTCAGCGGTGGCTGCATTTATCGCCAGTGGTATGGCCGATGTCGGCTTTGGTGTACAAACAGCGGCAGAGCGATTCAAATTGGATTTCATACCGCTCGCGCGCGAACGCTACTTTTTAGCAGTCAATGCAGAGTCGCTCGATCAACCCGGTATGCGTAAGGTAATTGATGTGGTGCGCTCCGCGAGCTTCCGTGACGCCGTGCATCAACTCGCTGGCTATGATGCGACCGACACTGGCGAGATACTGACGCTATCGCAAGCATTTAGCCCAGCGCCGCGCAAGCAAGCGGCTTGAAATCGTTGATCATCTCTCCCACCCATATCACCGCAGTCATACTCGCCGGCGGCCTTGGTCGCCGCATGGGTGGCGTAGACAAAGGCCTGCAGCAGATTCATGGGCAGCCTATGGTTCAGCAAGTGCTAAACCGCTTGCAGCCTCAGGTGGGTCAGGTGCTAATTAACGCGAATCGACATCTCGATGAATACAAAGGCTTTGGTGTGCCGATCTGTAGCGACAGCATCAGCGGCTATGCCGGACCCTTGGCCGGCATTCAGGCGGCTCTGCTGCATACAACGACGCCCTACCTAGTCAGTGTGCCTTGTGACTCACCGCTACTACCGAAGGACTTGGTGACACGCTTGGCGTCGGCGATGCACCAGCACACCGCTGATGCAGCTGTGGCGGTGACTGGCGATCCCGATCAAGCTCAACGTCATCCGGTATTTTTATTGCTGAAGTCTGAATTACGTAACTCGCTTGAACGCTATCTCGGCAGTGGCGGGCGCAAGGTGGATGATTGGCTGGCTAGCTTGAAGTGCATTGATGTTCAGTTTGATGATGAGATGGCATTCACCAATGTAAATACGCCTGAAGATATCGCTGCACTTCCGCCATCGAACTAGTGTGTATTCGCCTCTTTTGGCTTGAAGTGCTTGTCACTGATCCGAAACTTTTGACGTCGATCACCCATCAGCAGGCGCAGCTCCTTGATCGAGAGTTTGCTTACCTCATGCATGCGAATTAACAGTGACGCCGTTACCGGTAACCGTCGATGTCGAATTTTGCTGATAACGGGTGGGGATACCTCAAGCGCACGCGATAACGCTGCATCGTTCTTCAAATTCAGTCGCTCGATCAGGGTGGCTAGCAAATGGTCTGGATCGTAGCGTTGCGCGGCTTGCGTGGTCTGTGGCTGCATGGCTGATATGAGAAAAGGGCGAGAACGCATTCTGACCTCACGCACCCTCACCGCATTGTCTACTCACAACAGCTGCCGCGAGCACATCTGTGCAACGGCAACCATTAATGAATATCCTCGGGCAACGGCAAGGCGGTTTTATACTTCACCTGCTTGAGTGCAAAGCTGGATTTGATGTTCTTGATGCCCGGGATACGGGTTAGGTTCTCGAGGATGAATTTCTCCAGCGCCTGCAGGTCCGGTACCACGATGCGCAGCAAGTAATCCTCATCGCCCGTCATCAGGTATACCTCCATCACCTCATCAAAGTGACTCACTGCCTGCTCGAAACGTTCGAGTGCCTGCGCTTCCTGCTTCTCCAATGCCACGCGCACGAAGACATTCACTTTTAGTCCGATCGCAAGCGGATCGACCAGCGCGACATAGCGCGAGATCACACCCTCGCTCTCAAGACGCTTGACGCGAGCGAGTGTCGGCGAGGGTGAGAGCTGAACATTACCGGCCAATTCAACGTTGGTCAGGCTGGCATCCTGCTGCAATTGCCTGAGGATGCGAAGATCTGTGTTATCGATGTTTTCCATATTTTCATATCGCTTTAATATAAATAATCGGCATTTTATGCTGTTTTTGTGTGAAAAAGGCGCATTATCAGCAGCACATTTTGCGGCATCGTCGTTATGCTTTTGGCACTTAAAACACCTTTGCCAAGACAGCCATGGATATGAGCGCGCCCGAGCATTTACTTCGACAAACCGACACAGATACCCAGGAGACCAACGAGTGGGTCGAGGCGCTGACCTCGGTGATCGCCACCGCCGGCCCAGAGCGTGCGCGCTTCCTGCTGTCGCAACTGGCCTCGTCGGCGCGCGCAGCTGGCTTGAACTGGCGTGACGCCCGCATCACGCCCTACATCAACACGATTCGCCCACAGGATGAACCGCCCTATCCTGGCGGCGCCGATGCCATCGCGATCGAAGAACGACTCGCTGGCATCCTGCGTTGGAATGCGTTGGCGATGGTGGTTCGTGCCAACCGCGCGTATGGCGAACTCGGTGGGCATATTGCGAGCTATGCCTCAGCCGCAGATTTATTCGAGGTTGGTTATAACCATTTCTTCCGCGCGCGCAGTGCAGAATTTGCCGGTGACCTGATCTACTTCCAGCCGCACTCTGCTCCGGGTATCTACGCGCGCGCCTATCTCGAAGGGCGGCTCGATGACGATAATCTCGCGCACTACCGCCAAGAGATCACGGCTACTGCAAAAAAAATTCAAGGCCTGTCGTCTTACCCTCACCCATGGTTGATGCCATCGTTTTGGCAGTTCCCCACCGGATCAATGGGCATTGGCCCGATCAGCGCCATTTATCAGGCGCGCTTCATGCGCTACCTCGAGCATCGCGGCTTGCTGACCACCCAAGAACGCAAAGTGTGGGGCGTGTTCGGTGACGGCGAGATGGACGAGCCCGAATCACTTGCTGCGCTGTCACTCGCCGCGCGCGAAAAACTCGACAACCTGGTGTTCGTCATCAACTGTAATTTGCAACGTCTTGATGGCCCGGTGCGCGGCAACGGTCATATCGTCGATGAGCTGGAAACCTTGTTTGGCGGCGCTGGCTGGCATGTCATCAAACTACTGTGGGGATCAGATTGGGACCCGCTATTCGCACGCGATACCCATGGCGAACTCGCCGATGCGCTGAGCTGTACTGTTGACGGTCAGCTACAGACCTTCGCAGCGAATGATGGCGCCTTTAACCGTGAGCATTTTTTCGGTCAGTCGCCCGGACTCAAAGCACTCGGTGATCTGCTAACCGATGAGGAGATTGATCGCCTGAAGCGCGGTGGCCACGATCTGAAGAAAATCTACGCCGCCTATCATGCAGCTGCCCATCATCAGGGGCGCCCCGTCGTCATCCTTGCCCAGACCAAGAAAGGCTTCGGTATGGGTAAAGCGGGTCAAGGGCGCATGACCACCCATCAACAGAAAAAGCTTGAACTGGATGACCTGATCGAATTCCGCGATCGCTTTCAGTTACCGCTCAGCGATACCCAAGTTGAGCATCTTGAGTTCTACCGACCAGCGGCCGATAGCGCAGAGATGAAATATCTGCACCAGCGGCGTGCGGCGCTGGGCGGCTTTGTACCGCAGCGAATCGCCGGCAGTACGACGGTGCCGGTACCGTCCATGGAAAGCTATGCTGCTTTTGCGCTGGACGCCGATAACAAAGAGATGTCCAGCACCATGGCCCTGGTCAGGATGATGGGCGGGCTACTGAAAGACGCTCAACTCGGCAAGCATGTGGTACCCATCGTCGCCGATGAAGCGCGTACCTTCGGTATGGCGAATCTGTTTCGTCAGGTGGGTATCTACTCGGCGCAGGGCCAGCTTTATCAGCCTGAGGATATTGGCTCGATCCTTTACTACCGCGAAGCGAAAGACGGTCAGATTCTCGAGGAGGGCATTTCCGAAGCTGGAGCAATTTCTTCATGGACTGCCGCCGCTACCAGCTATGCCGTGCATGGTCTGCCGATGCTGCCGTTCTATATCTATTACTCCATGTTTGGGTTTCAGCGCATCGGCGATTTGATTTGGGCTGCCGCCGACCAGCGCGCGCGTGGCTTCTTGATCGGTGCGACTTCCGGTCGCACGACACTTGGCGGTGAGGGACTGCAGCATCAAGACGGCAGCAGCCACCTAATCGCCGCCACCATCCCGAATTGTGTTGCCTACGATCCTGCCTATGCCTACGAACTCGCCGTGATTATCGACGACGGCATGCGCCGTATGTTGGCGCAGCAAGAAGATGTTTTTTATTACATCACCGTCACCAATGAAAATGAGGCGCAACCCAGCCTGCCGCCGGACGCACGCGAGGGCATCTTGCGTGGACTCCATCGGATTAAGCAATGCGACAACGCGCTGCTACGTCTGCTCGGGGCAGGCCCGTTGTTAAAAGAGGCCATCGCTGCTTCGACGATCTTGCATGAACAATTCGGCATTGAAGCCGACGTGTGGAGTGTGACCAGTTTCTCCGAGCTCGCACGCGATGGCATGGCCAACGAGCGCGCGCGTCGCTTGCGACACGCCGATACACTGCCCTGGATCACGCAACAGCTTGGTGACACCGATGTGCCCGTCATCGCGGTATCCGACTATGTACGTGCAGTTGCGGAGAGCGTTCGCGCATTCGTACCGGCACCTTATGTCACGCTCGGCACCGACGGTTTTGGTCGTAGCGATACGCGCGCTGCACTGCGTGATTTCTTCGAGGTCGATGCGCGTTGGATCAGCTATGTTGCGCTACACGAGTTGTACGCTGACAGCAAGACAGATGCCGAGTGGCGCGAGATTGCTACCAAGCTGGGGCTGGATATCGATAAGGCTATGCCGAGCACCGCTTGATGCGGCTACCTCTAAAGGAATCGATTCGGCGTATCAGGACATTTTTGTTAGAGAGGTAAAGATTAACCAGTCATGCAGGCGGAAGCCGGCATCCCGTCGTTTAACTTTGCAGGACTCTGGCCCTCGCCAGCGTCCTAGAAATACTGCGTGCTGCCTTGTCAAATTGCGCCCGCGGATTTCAGCGCAGCGATCTGGTCCTCATCATAGCCAAGCCCACGCAAAATATCCGTTGTGTGCTGACCGAGCGCAGGTATGGCATCCATGCGCGGATCCCAGGCACTGCCTGACCCCGGTGGTTTCAGTGCGGGTACCGCGCCAGTCGGTGTCATCACCTCAACCCAACGCTCGCGCGCACGCAGCTGTGCGTGTTGCCACAGACCGGGCATATCATTCAGCATCGCATTCGCTATCTGGGCATCATCCAGCCGCTGCACCACTTGTTCCGCACTGAGTGTGCTGAAGACCTCACTGATCAATGTATAGAGCTCATGCCGCGCCGCGCTACGTAGTGCGGTGTTGGCAAAACGCGGGTCTTTCGCCAACGCAGGTTGCAGCATGACTTTGTCGCAAAACTGCGCCCACTCGCGCTCGTTCTGCAAGCCCAACATCACAATCTTGCCGTCACCCGCAGGGAACGGACCGTAGGGATAGATGGTGGCATGCGAAGCACCCGCACGTGCAGGCGCAGGCGCGCCCTGGTAGGCGTAATACATGGGGAAACTCATCCACTCGGCCATGCTCTCAAGCATGGAGATATCAATCGCGCAGCCGCGGCCGGTTCGGCCCCGTTGAATCAGCGCCGCGAGGATATTGGTGTAGGCATACATGCCGGCGGCGATATCGGCGATTGATACACCGGCCTTGGTCGGCTCATCGGCGGTGCCAGTCACCGATAAAAACCCCGACTCGCTCTGGATCAGCAAGTCATAGGCTTTTTTGTCGCGATACGGCCCGTCGACGCCATATCCCGAAATGTCGCATACGATTAATTGCGGGTACTTGGACGATAGCGCTTCATAGGACAAGCCCAAACGCGCCGCGGCACCGGGTGCGAGGTTTTGCACCAGTACATCAACACCGTCGAGTAGTTGCTCCAGTACCTCGCGCGCGGCGGACTGCTTGATATCGAGCGTGATGCTTTCTTTAGAGCGATTAGTCCAGACGAAGTGCGAGGCCAAGCCATTGACGCGGTCATCGTAGTCACGCGCAAAGTCACCGACGCCTGGGCGTTCGACCTTGATGACCCGCGCACCAAGGTCCGCGAGTTGACGGGTGCAAAACGGCGCTGCAATCGCATGCTCTAGCGTGAGTACAGTGATGCCATCGAGTGGGCGCATATCATCTCTTCCTACATGGCGTGCTTCAACATGGGGATAAAGGACGGCAAGCGGAGACTCTGCGCACCTCTGCGATGTTCACCACGCCTAACCGTAAAAGCGTTTACAACGAAATCGACCATCAAGGCGATCTCACAGCTTCCAAGCATTTCCCAGAATTATCCCACGGCAACAACCGACGCCCCACCCGCTGGATTCGGCTAGCCTAATCGTTCACCCAGTCCTGCAACCGGGCAGCGCGTCTATAATCGCGTTTTTCGCTGTCCATGCCCCGCGCTGAAAGCTGCATTAAACGCTCTTCTCCCATGTCCCAAGCCCAGACAGATTCCTCACTCGCGCTGCGCATTCTGCCGGCATCAGCGCCGACCTGTGTAGCGAACGTACCGATTAAATCCAATTTAGCCGGCCTCCTGTCGCACCCGCTATTGCTGGCAGCAGCCCCGTCTGGGGCTCAGCGTGCAGCGGGTCTGTTCGCCTTGAACGACGATCGGTGGTCCGACGTGGGCAGAGGGTCGCCGAACATCGGTAGCTATTTGACGGAACCAGGATCTCAACGTGTCAATCAGTAACCCGGAGTTTTCGAAATCGTCGGTCATGCGTCCAGTCTCTGTGACTGGCCAGGGTGTTTACCATCACGCACCGACCCCAGCCTTGGTATTGGCCGCTGTCGGCGTCGTATTCGGCGATATCGGTACCAGTCCACTGTACGCACTGAAAGAATGCTTTAGCGCTGAGCACGGCATTCCCTATTCGACTGACGCCGTACTCGGTATCTTGTCGATGATTTTCTGGGCTTTGCTGATGGTGGTCACGGTGAAGTACGTGATCTTCGTGCTGCGCGCTGATAATGATGGCGAAGGTGGCGTTCTGTCATTAATGGCGCTGGCGCTGCGCTCCTCAAAAAGTGAGCGTTGGCAGTACCGCTTTTTACTCATGCTCGGTGCGCTGGGTGCTTGCATGCTGCTCGGTGAATCGGTGATTACCCCGGCCATCTCCGTACTGTCGGCGGTAGAAGGGTTGGAAGTGGTCAACCCCGGCATGAAGCGCTACGTGATTCCGATCACGCTGATCATTATCATCGCGCTATTCACGATACAACGTTATGGCACCGCTGCGGTCGGCCGACTGTTCGGCCCGATCATGTTGGTGTGGTTTTCAACATTAGCGGCATTTGGTGTCATGAGCGTGATGCAGAACCCCACGATTCTGTATGCCGTCAATCCTGCGTACGCTGTGGCCTTCGTGTCTGAACATACCCTACAAGCCTACATCGTAATGGGCTCTGTGGTGCTGGTGGTGACGGGCGTAGAAGCCCTCTACCTCGACATGGGCCACTTCGGACGCAAGCCGGTACGTCTGGCGTGGCTACTGATCGCGCTACCCGCGCTGATGATCAATTATTTTGGCCAAGGCGCGCTGATGTTGGCAGAACCTTCTGCTGCAGAAAACCCGTTCTTCATGATGCTGCCGGAATGGGCACTATGGCCCATGATTGGCTTGGCCACAGTGGCTACCGTGATCGCCTCGCAAGCAGTGATCTCTGGCGCATTTTCGCTGGCAAACCAAGGCATTCTTCTTGGGTTCTTGCCACGTATGCAGATTTTGCACACTTCGGAAACCGAGCGCGGGCAAATCTACATGCCGATGGTGAACTGGTTGCTGTTGGTATTGGTGATCTTCACAGTTATCCAATTCCGAGAATCGGGCAATCTAGCGGCTGCCTACGGTATCTCGGTCACCACGACGATGCTGATCACCACTTCTTTGCTGGCGGTGGTGATGTATAACGAGTGGAAGATAAAGCCCGTGTTTGTCATCCTACTGTCGGTGATGTTCTTTGTGCTGGATTTCTCTTTTTGGACCGCGAACCTGATCAAGGTAAAAGATGGTGGCTGGTACCCGATGCTGCTGGGCGCCATCTGCTTTGTGATGCTGACCACTTGGTATAAAGGCCGCAGATTATTGCGAGAGCGCGTCGTCGATGATTCGATCCGCTTGGCTGATTTTGTGCAAGCCTTGTTAGCACATCCGCCGCATCGGGTAGAGGGTACTTCCGTATTCCTCACGGCGCATATTGATTTTGTACCGGTCGCACTTCTGCACAATCTCAAGCACAACCGGGTACTGCATAAGCGGGTGGTATTTCTCAAGCTATCGATTTGGGATATTCCGTATGTCCGGGACGAAGAAAAAATCAACGTCGTCGAACTCGGTAGCGAATGTTACGTAGTGCGCGCTGTGCATGGTTTCAAGGAAACCCCTGACATCAACCATGTACTCGCGCTACTCGAGCGGCAGCATGGCCTAGCACTCGAACTCTCAGATACCTCGTTCTTCTTGGCGCGCGATACTGTGGTGCCGAGTAATCTGCCAGGCATGGCGGTGTGGCGTGAAAGACTGTTTGCCTGGATGATGCAGAATGCTGCAAAGCCCTCCGACTTTTTCAGAATTCCGCCGAATCGTGTGGTGGAGCTGGGGACCAAGATCGAGATTTGACGGCCCATACCGACTGGATCCCGGCCTACGCCGGGATCCAGTCTCAGATGAAGCGCGTATCAGGCCTTTGGCTGGATGTGAAGCACGCTTTCAATGCGCTAATACTCTCGCCAGAAATTCCTGCGCACGCGGCACACGCGCCGCTGTATCGCCGAAAAATTCAGCACTCGCACAATCCTCCAGAATACGCCCCTGATCCATAAAAACCACTCGATCCGCCACACGCTTGGCAAAACCCATCTCGTGCGTGACACACATCATGGTCATGCCGTCATTCGCGAGCTGCACCATCACGTCCAACACCTCACCCACCATTTCAGGATCTAGCGCCGACGTCGGTTCATCGAACAGCATGACCACCGGATCCATGGCTAGTGCGCGCGCGATCGCGACCCGCTGCTGCTGCCCGCCGGATAGTTGCGAAGGATGCTTGTCTCGCTGAGCAGAAAGACCGACGCGATCAAGTAGCGTCGCACCGCGCGCCAATGCGTCGGGTAGGGTGCGGCCCAACACCTGTACCTGTGCCAGCGTCAGGTTATCCATCACCGATAAATGTGGAAACAACTCAAAGTGCTGAAACACCATACCCACCCGGGCCCGCAAGGCGGGTAAGTCGGTACGGGTATCGTGTAGTGCAACACCATCAACCAATAACTCACCTTGTTGAAAGGATTCCAGTGCATTGATGGTCTTGATCAGGGTTGATTTACCCGAGCCCGAGGGTCCACACACCACCACCACCTCGCCCTTGTTGATTTGCAGCGAGCAATCATCCAGCACCTTGAAACTGCCGTACCACTTCGACAGATGATTCATCGTGATCATGTCAGTCCCCACGTTGCAGCCGTGCAGTGAATCGCGACAGCGTCAAGCAAATTACAAAATACACCAGCGCCGCACCGATATAAGCCTCGATCGGTCGACCTACAATTTTTCCGGCAACATCAAAACCCTTGAGCAAGTCATAGGCGCCAATCGCATACACCAACGAGGTATCCTGAAAAAGTACGATCACCTGCGTCAGCAGCACCGGTAGCATGTTCTTGACAGCCTGTGGCAATACCACTAGCCGCATATTCTGTGCATAACTGAGCCCGAGTGCTGTACCTGCCTGTAGCTGCCCGCGTGGAATCGCTTGAATACCAGAGCGCACAATCTCACAGAAAAAAGCAGCCTCGAAGGCAATGAAGGTGATCATCGCGGATAGCTCGGCGCCAATCGGCCGGCCAAGAGCAAACGGCACCAACAGAAAGAACCATAAAATCACCATCACCAGCGGTATTGAACGCATAGTGTTCACATACGCCGCAGCTGGCCACATCAATAACGGATTACCTGAGATACGCATCACCGCCAGCACCGTCCCAAGCACTACCCCACCGATGCTTGCGACGACGGTCAGTTGTACGCTGAACCACAAGCCGCCTAGCACATAGCGACCGATCAGATCCCAGCTGTAGAACGACAGATCAAGCGCCATGCTCACGCTCCCTGCCTTGCCAGTGCGCCGACGCCAGGTACCCGCACCCGCGACTCGACGAAAGCAAGTACACGATTTACTGCGAATGCTGTCAGCGCATATAACAACGTGACCGCGAAATAGATCTCGATGCCGCGCGCCGTCTCTTCCTGTGCCTGCATCGCGAACTGGGTCAACTCAGCCACCGCGACCACAAAGGCAACGGAGGAATTCTTCACGATACTCATCGCCTCGGAGGTGAGCGCTGGCATCATGATCCGCAATGCGACTGGCAGAATCACACGCCGATAGACTTGTACATCACGCATGCCCAGTGCGCGCGCCGCATCACGCTGCCCGCGCGGCAAACTGTAGATGCCGGCCCTCACCTGCTCGGCGATTCGCGCAGAGGTAAACAAGCCCAGCGCAATCGATACCAGCAACCACGATGGTAAGGTTTTCAAGGCTGGTAGAAAAAACGGCGCCACGTGATACCAAAGAAATACCTGTACCAGCAGGGGAATGTCACGAAACAGCTCAACCCACGCTGCTGCCATACCACTCAACCACGGACGCGCCTGCAAGCTTCGCAAGCTACCGACCACAATACCGATAATGAGTGCGATCACAAAGCCGAGCAGCGCTACCGTCGCGGTCCAACCCCATGCCGATAGCAGCCACTGCAAATAGCTGAGTTCGCCGTTCTGGCCCAAGCAACCCGCTAGTTGCACGTTGCCGGTGGTGCTACGACAGAAAATCGACCAGTCCAAGCTCATGCCTTAAGCTCCTTCTCCACTCAGCTAGCAGGTTGGTCGGAGTGCTTGCGCAAGTTATCGCGTAATGCTTCACTCATCGGCAAATTCAGGCTACGGCCTCGCGGCGGTATTGGTGAAAGAAACCACTTGGTGTAAATCTGCTCAAACTCACCCGAACGCATCAATTCGATGATGACGTCATCGACCACCCGTTTAAAGGTAGGATCATCCTTACGCAGCATGCAGGCATACGCTTCCACTTGCGGTGGTGTGCCCACCACCTGCCATTGAGCCGGTTGTTTGGCGTTCAAAATCTGGCCATAGAGCAGGATGTCATCCATCGCAAATGCGACCGCCCGACCTGCATCAACGAGCAAAAATGAATCCACATGATCTTTGCCAGGCAGCAGCTGCATGTTCATGCCGCGCTCAAGATCCAACTTACGCAGTAGCTTCATCGTAGTGGTCCCGGTGGTCACCGCGACGCGCTTACCCGCCAGATCATCAAACCCATGGATACCCGCGTCCTTCTTCACCAGAAGTTTGGGGCCGGTATAAAAATAATTGATCGCAAAGGCGACGGTTTTGGCGCGAGCGGCAGTGTTACTAGTGGAGCCACACTCCAGATCGACCGTGCCATTTGCGATCAGCGGTATGCGGTTCTGCGAGGTGAGCGCCTGCCAGTTCACCTCGAGATCATTGCGGCCAGTCGCCCGCTTCAATGCAGGAATCACATGCGTGTAGATATCCACGCCAAAGCCGATAGGCTGGCGTGGTCCGGCAAGATAGCTGAACGGGACCGATGATTCACGATAGCCGAACGTGACGCGCCCGCTCCGGGTAATTTTTTCGAGTGTGTCGGCCAATACAAGACCGGAACCACCCGTCAGGATCAGTGCGAGCGCGAGAAGACGATGTAGCGACATGCTTAATCACCCAATGCAATGCCCTCGCGCCGCGGATCAGCCCCGCCAAACAAACCTTCAGGCTTGATCATGATCGCGTGCACACCACTGGGCGAAGGCGCGATAGTGACGCGATGACCGTTTTGGCGCAAGGCCTGTTGTAGTCTTTCCAAGTCGCTGCCCTGCTCTAACTCAGTATCGCGATTACGACTTCCCATGTTAGGTAGCGCGATCGCTTGCTGAATATCTAGCTGCCAATCAAGTACACCGATCAAGGTCTTGGCAACGTACAAAATAATCGACGTTCCGCCCGGTGATCCAAGTAGCAGATAGGGCTTGTCATCTTTCAGCACAATTAGTGGCGTCATTGCGCTGCGTGGCCGCTTACGCGGCTCTACACGGTTGGCGACCGGACGGCCCGCTGCATCCGTCGGACTCATTGAAAAATCGGTCAGCTGATTGTTCAATAAAAAACCGCGCACAAAAATCTTGCTACCGAATTCAGATTCAATAGTGCTGGTCATACTGACGGCATTGCCTTGTGCATCGATGGCGACCAGATGCGTGGTCGAAGGCTGATCGATCGCGTTACCATCGCCACGCTGTTTGAACATGCCGACCGGGTCACCCGCTTGCGCCACACCCATCGATTGCCGCCCATCGATCAGTGCGCCACGCCAGGCTAGATACTGACTATCCAACATCGTAGCTATCGGCACACGCACGAAATCCGGGTCTGCCACATAGCGCTCGCGATCGGCAAATGCCAACCGCCCTGCTTCGGCGAAGTAATGTACTGACTCGCGCGAGGCAGGCGGCATCGCGCTCATGTCATGCTGCCGCAACATCCCGAGCATCTGCATGACTGCGATTGATCCGGATGACGGCGGTCCCATGCCGCACAGCCGGTACTGCTGATAAGTGCTGCATACCGGCTCACGCTCGATCGCTCGGTACTCCGCAAGATCCTCGAGACTTAGCGTACCCGGACGGGCGTGCGCACTGACCGCTTGCACCATGTCACGCGCGATATCGCCGCGATAAAAAACCCCCACCCCTTCGGTCGCGATACGGCGCAAGACGACGGCAAGCGCGGGGTTTTTCAGCACATGACCGACTGCAGCAGGCTGGCCCTGCGGGTAGAAATAATTACGCGCCTCGACCTGCATGGCGAGATGACGATTGCCTTTGATTTGTGCATGCAAGCGCGGTGATACCGCAAAGCCTTGCTCCGCCAGCGAGATCGCAGGTTGCAACAGTCTTGCCCATGGCAAGCGGCCATGGCGCTGATGCGCCTGCTCCATCGCGCGCAACACACCAGGCACACCCACCGCGAGGCCGCTATTGACCGCGTCCATGAAGCCTAACGGCTTACCATCCCCCATGAACAGTTGCGGTGTGGCTGCCGCTGGAGCGGTCTCTCGTCCGTCGATGGTCGTAACCCGGCGCCGCTTGGCATCATAGTTCACGATAAAGGCACCGCCACCCAGCCCAGACGATTGCGGCTCGACCAGCGCCAACACCATCTGCATGGCGATCGCCGCATCCAGCGCGCTGCCACCTTCGCGCAGCACCTGACGACCGGCTTCGCTGGCGAGCGGATTTGCCGACGACACCATCCACTTGCGCGCCTGTACCAGTGATTTTTGGGTAGCGGCAGTCGCCGCCTCGGGTGCCGCATCGGGTGCCGCCGCAGGAGCCGACATGCCTGAAAACAGGATCAGCAGTAAAGCAGCACGAGAAATAAGTGATGGCATTAGGGCTTTATCAGGGATGGAACGCGAAGTATGCCAAGGGAAACCGCCTTCCAAAACGTTCCGTAGAGCAATAGTTCCGGTATTATCTTGCATAAAAGAGCACAGCAAGCGGCTGCGTTCACTTGATTTTGCGTCGCTGCTGCCGATTCTGTTTGCTAACTACCACGGGTATCAGACATGGCTGAACCAGCCGATAACAAGCCAGCAGAAGGCGCAGCGGCGGAAGCCGTACCCTTAGAACCGATCGTCAAGAAAAAGATGATCGAGGCCGGTCACGCCGGTGCACACGGTGGTGCCTGGAAGATCGCGCTGGCCGACATGATGACGGCCATGATGGCGTTCTTCTTGTTGATGTGGCTGCTGGGCGCGACCACCGAAGATCAGCGCAAAAGTATCGCCGAGTACTTCAAGCCCATGTCCCACAGTATGGCCAACGTCAGTAAGCTGGCGGGCGTCGGCGGCGTGATGGGTGGCAATTCCATTACCGACCCCGATGGCATGCCCTACGCCGGTCAGCAGACCAGCTTGTTTGAGCGCGAGACGCCCCGCCTGGAAGGCGGCAAGCAGAGCGGCGCTGGCGACTCCAAGGATGAAAAGAACGACATGAATCCGAGCGAGCTCTCGGAAGCAGAAAAGCAGCGTATCGCCGCTGAGAACGACAAGAAGAACTTCGACAAGCTGGAAAAAGAAGTCAAAGAAAAAATGCAGCAAAACCCCCAGCTCGACAAAATCAAAGATCAGGTTAAGTTCATTCGCGAGAAAGATGGATTACGCATTGAGGTGATCGATAAAGCCGACTTCTCTATGTTCGGGCTTGGCAACGCGCGTATGGATGGCAAGGCCATGACCCTGATTCGCGAAGTCGCCAAATCAGTGGCTGGCATGCCAAACAAGATTGCCATCCGCGGGCACACCGATAGCCTTGCCTATGATGATGGTGTGCGCAGCAACTGGTCGCTATCAGGTGACCGTGCCGAGAGTACACGCCGCATCATGGAAGGCACTGGCATCCCCGAAGAGCGCTTCGCCAAGATTGAAGGTGTGGCCGATACCGCGCCCTACATACCGAATAATCCGGCCGACCCGCGCAACCGCCGCATCAGCATCACCGTTCAGTTCCAAGGCGGACCGGGAAGCTAACGCGCCACTAACATGTCCAGACTCGCGCTACTGCTGATCACGTTGTACTTGAACAACGCCTACGCCCAAACGGCCGCGCCCGCGCCCGCGCCGGCACCTGCGACGACGACAGCACCGACGGCAGCGCCGGCGAATTCATCCACAGCGGCGGCACCACCAGCAGCGCCTAAGGCAGGCGATACGCAGACCGCAATTCCTGCTGCGCGTCCGACACCGAACGCCGCTGCGAACGCGCCAGCTAAAGGTGGTGCAGCAGCGCCAGCAACGCCGGCTGCACCACCTGCAAATACTGCCGCGCCGGCGCCGCCTGCGTCACCCGCAGCGAAGGCCGAGCCACCCAAAACACAAACCGCACCAGCGGAGCCAGCGCCCGCACCCAAGCCCGGCAAGAAAGGGAAAGAAGAACCACCGCCACCACCCGTGAAGACCGGGCCTTTTAAAGCCCCCAACTGCGCAGTGGCTGAGTTCAGAGCGATTGGTATCGACAACCCCGATGAAAGAACGCGTCGCAGTAAAGCCATCGCCTGGTTGAAAAAGAAAGCACCTGACTGCTCGGCTGAGCAATTGATCGTGATGCGCAATAACCGCGAGCAATGGCTAGGCAGTGCAGACTCCGCCACGATTGCCGCAATGATTGATGGCTTACTCGAGTCGTTTGCCGAGACCAATCGCGATGTCGCGATACTGCTGTATGGCACCCCGCCGCCGCCGCCACCGCCGGATGAAAAAGGCGCTGGTAAAAAAGGCGCCGACAAAAAGTAAAAAGCGCCGACCCATGGGCGCTATTGAAACGCATCGCGTTCGCGCATCGAGCACATCAAAAACAAAGCCCGCCAATTGGCGGGCTTTGTTACATCGAGCGCACTGCATTGATCATGCAGCGCTTTGCAGTCTGTGAGATCAGTCGCGTCCCGTAATCAAGAACGACGGAATCACCGATCTACTACGCGGGGCAATCATGCGCTTGCTGTCATTCGCAGCCATACGCGCGCCGACTTCCGTATCCGAATTACGCACTGCACGGAAGCGATCAAGAATCGAACCGCTCACTTTTTGAGTCAGTGGCGCTTGCTTGGTGGTAGCACGCAGATCGGACTCACTCTCACCGAGTTGCTCAATCGAACGACCAAACTCGAGGAAGTTTTCGCGCACTTCTTTCTTCGATGTCATGACGAAGAATTCAGTACCGAAGAACTCATGCGCACTTGCGCTGTACATCACCGGTGGCGACAGGAAGAAACCTGCATTAAATGACTTCGAGAAAATGCTCTCATACGTCTGCAGATTATCGACACGGCTAGGCACGATCACCAACTTCGGCGGCTTCTTCAGACGCGAGTTGAATACAAACGAAAAACGATTCACAAATTCGAGTGTGCTATCGAGCTCAACGCGCGATAAAGAACTTGGCACGAGCACCAAATCAAACTCAAACAAGAAGTCTGGCGGTAAAACATCGGTCCAGGTCAGGTCGGTGATGACCACTTCGCGCGTTTCATGCGATTTACGCAGCGCTTCTTTGGCCTTTAACAGCGCGATACCCGAGCCTTTGGCATTAGGTAAATCGACGGTATGGCAATCAATACCGATTGGGTACGCTTTTTTTACCCATTTACCGGCTGTCGCCTGGTGATCAAAGTCGATTAACGCGGTTTTCTTGCCAGATATATAAGAAAAATACGCGGCTAAATTGGCGGATACCGTACTTTTACCAACACCCCCCTTTTGGCTGGTAATTAGGATCCTAAGTGCCTTGCTCATAGTTTTCCTTCGTTTTTGTCGCAAGCCGTTGATTATTTTGACTTCGCTCCCCAGGAAAGTTGCCAAAGGGGAAGATTTGCCATAATATAACGGCGAGTATAGGTGAGGTTGTTTTAATCACCAAACTTTTTTTCGTTATCGGTTTTCTAATAAGGGTACTGACATATGGCGAAGCGCTCGGAAAAACCAGCGATGATGCGTTTTGAACCTCAATCCGGCTGGAGCGAGGCCTCCGGGCAGGTTATCTCCATTAATGAGCGGATACGCGAAGTGCCCGATACCAGTGCCGAAAGCGCCGATCAGTCTGCCCTTGAAGCGATCCCTTCCGATACGCTGGTAGATATCGGTGAATCCATGCAAGAGGTGTTTGAGAGCCTGAAGATCAGCGACCCCCGCCTACAGGCCTGGACCCAAGTTAATGCTGCTATTCGCCTTATCAGCGGCAAGCTGCAAGAAAGAAAAACCCTGCAAGAGCGCATTACTACCCTCGAGACAGAAATCGAAGGCGTACGCAGTCTGGCAGCTGAATTGGTTGGCAACGCCTACCGTAGTGAGCAAGAAATTCACGAAACGTCCAAGCTACGGATGCAGATCGCTGAAGAGCTGAGCCAGAAGCTGACCGTCGCACTGAAGTCCTGAATCGATGACCTTCCGCATCCGTTTTCCCGCTGCCCTACTTGCGATTAACTGGACTTTGTTTGGACTCGCCTTTGTCTGGACTTGCAAAGTGCAAGAGAACGTCCTTTGGTGGTTGCGCCTGGATTGGGCTGGCTGGCTGCGAGAATTACCTGAGCTGATGCACCTTGGCAGTGTCTCGGCAAGTACCGTGTGGATACTCTGGCTGTGCCTCACGCTGCTGTTAACTGCTGCTTGGCTGATGCCGACGTCTAAGCCTGCGGCACAACCGAAAACCGATCCGACTGATGCGGCACGCCGTGTCGTGCCCAGTATTGCCCCCATGGTCGACGCTGACCCAGTCCTCAAAGAAAAGCTGCTGCGACTGCATCAGTCGCTAGAAAAGCTGTAAAAAGCCGCAACGATTTCAGCATCAATCAGCGTTTGATGAGCAAGCCGATTATTGTTCCTCGACGTACTCCTGCACGCGCCGCCCATTGACCGGTTGTGCAGGCCGTGAGTTCGACTTGTAACGTTCCTTGAACGCTGCCAACTGACGGAAGGAAATATCCACCGTCTGTCGCATCACAAACCACTTCACGTCCTCGGTGCAAGGCGGTGTCGTGAGTGAGCCCATATACGTAAAGTAGGCGGGATTGGCGGGCAAGATATCCGCAGGGTTAAAGCTCTCGACCGTCTCATTGAAGGCGTCGGTCTTGGGTAATCGCTCGAAGATTGGTTTCAGCGCTTTGTTCTCTTTGCCCAGCTTGAAGCGAATCGCCACTACGGCGGTACGCGTATCACCCGCACGATGAATCAACTGCGCTGAGATCGGCGTAGCAATGCCATCAATCTTCTCTTCACTCGGTGCGTGGAACACCATCTGCACCAGCTTGTACTCCAGACCGTCCAGACGCGCGCCACCACTGGTCGTGAAATTCACCTGAATCGTGTTGTTCCCGTTCACCAGCGTGAGCGGACCAGCGGCATAGTTGAACATGATCGGCTTAAGACCACCACGCTCCACCGTCTGGGTCTCGATATCGATCGGTGACTGCCGCTTGCCGGATTGGCAGAGACGAAACTTCGGGTCCAGCTCGCTCCATTTCGTGGGACCGGTCTCACCGTCATAGCTCCATAGTGGCGCGCGCGGTGAATGCTTGGCGCCGGGGGATGGCGGACGAGCCGGGGCCGCGGGCGCGGGGTCTTTCGCCAGCGCGGGTGCCGCCAGCGAAACAGCAACGAATAGGGGCAAGGCGAGGTGTTTCATGAACTCATTTCTCCATCCACGAGGCTTGATGGGCGGGATTCTAGCGATATTCGGAAATCGACACTTGTAACCAGAAAATTAGGTCGAGGGAGATAAATTTAATTCGGTAACTTGGCGAGGGCCGGGGTCCAGCAACATCGAGATATGGGATACCGGCCTGCGCCTGCATGACGAGAATGCATCGGTGCTTCGATACAGGCCTACCTTCCTGACACCCATCCTGCCTGCAGCCAGTGTGCATAGTCCGGCACGAACGGCCAAGCGATCAGGCGACTCGGCGTACCCACGGGGAACAGCTCCGAGGTCAGGTGATCCACCCACTCTGGCTGGCCACCCACCTGCGCCAGCAGCTTCAGGTGAAGCGGCGTTCCGCGCAAGCCGTCCGCTAGCAGCCCATTCGCGTCGCGTACCGCATCGAGTTGCGTGACTGATGAGGCGGGTACCTTGAGCGGGTCGGTCGGTCCTGAGAACAAGTCATGCACACTACCCCAGTCGCGGCCCTTGAGTTGTTGGGCAATGCGGGCCAGATCGGCTTCAGCACGCTCGATCTGCCATATCCGGAACAAATGCTGACCTAAGACATTGTCGAAAAAGAGTGTCGCATCCGGGTGTTTTTTTAAAAGCGCATCCAAATTCGCGAGCGCATCGATAGAATCGTAGTGCAACTCGGTGCCAGATTCGCGCAAGGCACGTCCGTGATTCCAACTAAACAAGCGATGTGCAAACGGGTCAAGGTCGATCAGATCAATGCGCGAGAATCGCTGTAGCCAGCGTCCAGACATCATCCAACCCGCGCTACCGCCGATCAGCAATAAATGGCGCGATGCAGGCTGGGTGGTATCAAGCCATTCAGCGATTTGCCGCGTGGTCTCGCGCCACTGACGGCGGCGCCACAGTGCGCGCAAGTGCCAGCGCAGCCCGCCAGTAGTGTCGCGTGTCTCAGCCAAGACGGACCTGCTGATAATCTGATTGTTTTGCGTATTGCTGCATGGGCTGGATACACATGATTAAAGCGCGTTGACCGTCACGAAAATGAAATAAGACCTTAGTTTAATTCAGCGATGCAGAGGGATGGCCCGAAACTGGGCGCAGCTAGAATAAAATCATGGGGTAACCAGCTCGGCCTTCGCCGTTCGGCGAAGTCTCGCCGCAGGCTGGCATTTCATTGAAACCAACGCGTGACCTCAACCTCCACCCTCACCCTCATACTGATTGCCGCCTACTTCGCGTTCGTGTTCGGCAGCCTGATTCTGCGTGGTCGCGAAGTCTCGGGGCCGTGGTGGTATCTGCTTCGCAGCTTCTTTCCGAATTGGCGCTTTTACCATGGCTTCGGCTCACAACCAAGGCTGTTTCTTCGCACCCAGCAAGCAGACGGGTCATGGAGTGAATGGCAGATGTTCATGCCACGCGCAATATTCTCGCCACGCGATCTGTTTCATAACGCGCGAAACAATCTACTACTTGCCAACCAAAACCTGATCGACCATCTTGCGTTTGACATTCAAACGCTGCCCGATGAAAAGCCAGCAAGCGACCTCGTTAGCTACCACATGGTCATGCGACTGGCGCGTAGCCTGCTACAGCAACAAGGTGTGAGTGGCTGTCGGTGGCAATTTCAGATCATGCAAGTGCCACCGCTAGAGACACCGAGTGAATCGATGACCATACTCGTCTCACCAGAATTGCAGGCCTGAGATGCCGCCGGTCTATATCGCCTTGCGTAGCTTCGAGTGCCTGCTGGCGACCAGCTTGCTTATCCAGACGCTGGAGTTTTTGCGCATCCGCTCAGCACAGCAACCCGATGCGCTGTGGAGTTGGACTATTCAACGCGGCGATCTAGCGCATGCCTCAACAACAGTACGCATGGCCTTTGATTGGTTGTTCAGCGAACACATCCACAAAGCACATCTGCTAATACGCCTTGCTACAGCGACCAGTTTGTATTGGGGTAGCAGCATTGTCAGTGCCACGCTACTTTTTTTCAGTACGGTCATCATCCTGATCCGCTGGCGGGGCGCTTTCAATGGTGGCAGTGATTTCATGACCATCATCGCCCTTACCGGCTTGATGATCGCGCACTGGGGGCAATGCTTTGTCAGCCCCGTACTCGCTTGGCAGGCAGGACTCGGTTACGTCTGCCTGCAAACAGTGACCTCTTATTTCATCTCGGGGGCAATCAAGCTGTTCTCGCGCGAGTGGCGCAATGGCATCGCACTGCCCTATTTTCTCGATGGCGGCATCTATGGCCCGCTCGCAACGGACAGCGTATTTCGCCACCGATTCGTAGCTATCGCTTGCTCGTGGGGTTTTATTCTTTGGGAGTGCGCGGTACCGATGGTGTTTTTGGGTCCGCTATTTGCACTTGTGTTCTGCGCTATCGCGCTGGCATTTCATTTACTGGTGTTTGCTTTCTTCGGTCTCAACCGCTTCGTGTGGGCGTGGCTAGTGAGTTTTCCGGCGATGATTTATTGCGCACGCTTGTGGTGAGCGAGGCTTCGATACTCCCGTTACCTTTGATAAGGTGATCGCCTTTTTGCTATTCAGTGCTTACGTGCTACTGAGTCTTGGGCTCACAAGCATAGCGACTGGTGCATAGCAAAAAACCGCAGACGGTATCCAGATGTTTCGGCTTCATACCCAGCGTCTCGCAGTGCTGCTTTTGCGCCACCCAAGATTTGCCAGAAAAATCAAAAGTGCTGTACCGATAGCGCGTCTCGCCATCCAGGCCGCTACTAGTGCTTGTGCAAGCACTGAGCATGACCACCAGTAAAGGCAACAGCGCGCGCAGGAACATCTCTAGGGCTTCTTTTCGGCCAATGGGCCCGGCCCATCAATCAAGGGCACTCGCCGCACATAGAGCGCGAGACGACGCCCTACTCGCAGCCAAGGATAAAGCGCATGCGCCAACCAGCGACGGGAAAACACAAAACGCTGCAAACGGTTTAGCAAGCCACCGCGTGTCGACAGTATTGCCAGGCGGTGCATGGCTTCAGCACCAGCATATACCTCACCATTCATTTGCAGCAGCATGCCCTCGTCCAAACGGTAGCCCGCTGCCCGAAATCCATCAATCCGCGCATCATCGCTGCGCGCACTGAGGAGCTCAACGTGCGTTTGCTCGCGTAGCTCCAGCAAACCGGTGTATGCACTGCAAAACGGACAAGCGCCGTCATACACAATCAGGAGCCGCATCCTGCTTACCTGTCGACCAAATGCGCAGGCAACCTCACCACCAACACCACGCTCACCAACAAGATACCGGCAAACAGAATCAAGCTGTTTTGCGAGTTGCCCGTGAGGTCAGTGATCCAACCCACCAGCGACGTGCTGACCATGCCACCAATATTGCCAATCGAGTTGATCAGTGCCAAACCAGCGGCAGCAGCAGCGCCACTCAAGAAGGTCGGCGGCACGCTCCAGAAAGCTGCCTGCGTAGTTGAAGCCGCTGCGGCGGTGACACTCAGCACCAACATGGTGAGCAATAAGCTGTCAAAGTGCACCCAGCTGACAGCCATGCCAATCGCTGTCACGATACACGGCAAAGCAGTATGCCAGCGACGCTCACGGTGACGGTCAGCATGCGCATTGTTGAGGAGCGAGGCAACGATGGCACAGAAATACGGGACCGCCGTTAACCAGCCGATCTGTACCGGGTCGCTGATTCCATGCTGCTTGATCAGCGTCGGCAACCAGAAAATCAGCACATACACCGCGCTAACGATGCAGAAGTAGGCAATGCTGAGCTGCCATACCAACTTGCTGCGCAGCGCACTGAAAAATCCTGTGTATTCTTGATTCCGTTCTGCCTCGCGCGCCAAGTCAGCTGTAATCAGAGCGGCCTCTTGTTCACTCAGCCAGGGTGCATCAGCAGGGCGGTCAACCAGCACTTTCAGTACGACGAAGCCCAGCACAATCGAGGGGATGGTCTCGATCAAGAACAACCACTGCCAACCATGCCAGCCGCCGACATCCGCAAAAGCCGCGAGAATGTAGCCCGACAAGGGGCCGCCGATGACGCTCGATAACGGAACCGCAGTCAAGTACAGTGCAAGCATGCGGCCGCGCCGGTCAGATGGGAACCAGCAAGCGATAAAGTACATCGCACCGGGACTAAAGCCCGCCTCGGCCACGCCCAGCAAGAAACGCAGAATGTAAAACTGGGTCGGTGTTTGTACGAAAGGCATGAGCGCCCCAATCACCCCCCAGGTGATCATGATGCGGGCAATCCAGGCACGTGCGCCAATGCGATGCAGCAGTGCGTTACTCGGTACCTCGAACAAGAAGTACCCCAAAAAGAACACGCCGGCACCAAGACCAAAGACGGTATTAGTGAACCCCAGATCATCGAGCATGGTCAGCTTGGCGAAGCCGACATTCACCCGGTCCAGATAGGCTGCGACCAGGCACAAACACAGCAAGGGCATAAAGCGCAGCATCGCCTTGCGGTACACCACATCGCGTAGCGCATCGTCGGACACTGCGGCCGCGTCGGTCGTTGGCTGTTGAAGGCTCACGCGTGGCTCCCGTTGGTAGCGGTAGCATGCCCGCTACCCGGCTCAGGCTGTATCGGAATCGTGGGTGTCGGTCTAGTGGCCGCGCAAGGCCTGGCGGGGGAGAACAGGTTCATGGACGTGTTGGATGTACGGGAAAGTTGGCGCAGTGTACTCGACTGCAAGCAGAATCCCCTTGGAAAGGCGTTGCCCCAAAGAACGCATTCTTGATACGTAATCTTATACTATTGTTTTTATTTTGTATCTTTAAAGCACTGTCATTTCGGCCAATGGCCTCTCGGCAAAAGCCCTCTTGGGTCGCGTCATCTGCAGCGTAGCAAAGCGCCTAGGCAATGATGTGCAAGCGATCCAAAAGCATCACCCGATGTGAGCACATTTTGATACCTGAAGTTGCCGGAGATTTGATTTTGCGGTATCGTAATCGGTGCTATCAGGGTCGGCGCTAGCTGCTCGTCCCACATTCGCCTCAATGCCACCGGGAGAAACACCGATGTCGCACCCACTGCTCGACAAACACCGCGCCACGCTCGACGGCGCCCTGCAAGCCATCCACACCCGCCAATACTGGTCAGCCTATGGCGAGCATCCCAGTCCGCGCAATTACGGCGAAGGCTCGGATGTGGCCGGCAAAGCGGCTTTCGACCAGTTGCTGGGCAAACGCTTCGAGATTGATCAGCCGGGCTTGGGCGGTTGGTATGACCAAGAGACATCCCCCTACGGCACAGCGCTGAATGTGTCCTACCCCGTATGCGATCCGGATGCCTTGATACAAGCGGCGCAGGCAGCGATGCCGGCCTGGCAAAAAATCGGCGCCGAAGGCCGCACCGGTATTTGCCTCGAGATTCTTGATCGTCTCAACAAACAAAGTTTCGAATTAGCGCATGCGGTGATGCTCACCTCAGGCCAAGGTTGGATGATGGCGTTTCAGGCGGGCTCACCGCATGCGCAAGACCGTGGTCTGGAAGCAGTCGCATACGCCTGGCGCGAGCAAAGTTTTGTGCCAAACGAAGCGGTTTGGGAAAAGCCGCAAGGTAAGAACCCACCGCTAGTGATGAAGAAGCATTTCGAGATCGTCGGCCGTGGGGTCTCTGTGGTGGTCGGTTGCAGCACCTTCCCGACCTGGAATACCTATCCCGGATTATTCGCGGCGCTCGCAACGGGTAATGCAGTGATTATCAAGCCGCATGAAGTCGCGATACTGCCGGTAGCGATGACGGTACGAACCGTACGCGCGGTGTTAGCAGAGAACGGTATTGACCCTAATCTGGTCAGCCTCTGCGTTACCGACAAGCGCGAGGCAACACAGCACTTGGTGACACACCCGGCAGTCAAGTCGATTGATTTCACGGGTAGCAATGCGTTTGGGCAGTGGCTCATCGATCATTGCCGACAAGCCCATGTGTATGCCGAGCTGGCTGGTGTCAATAACATCGTGGTTGATTCCACCGACAGCTACAAGCGTATGCTGGGTAATCTGGCCTTCACGCTGTCGCTGTACTCGGGGCAGATGTGTACCACGTCGCAGGCTTTGTTTGTACCGGCGGGGGGTATTGATACCGACGAAGGACACAAGTCGTATGACGAATTCTGCTCAGATCTGGGCAATGCAGTCAGCCACTTCCTCGCCAAGCCAGAAGTAGCCCTGGCGATTCTCGGTGCGATTCGCTCGCCAGACACCGTACAACGTATCGCCCAAGCCAATAGTGGCAAGCTGGGTAAAGTCGTGCTGGCATCCAACAAGCTGGATAACCCAGAGTTCCCGCATGCGCAGGTACATACGCCCGCATTGATTGCGTGCGATGCCAGCGATGAGGCTGCGTATGGCCATGAATGCTTCGGGCCAATCAGCTTTATCGTCAAAACGCCCGATACTGCGGCTTCCATCAAGCGCTCGGAACACTTGGTGAATACCCAAGGTGCTTTGACGGTAGGTGTGTACTCCACGCACGACAAGGTAATTGATGCGATGACGCAAGCGACCTTGAACGCCAAGGTGGCGCTATCGATCAATCTGACCGGTGGCGTCTTCGTCAATCAGTCGGCCGCGTTCTCGGATTTCCATGGCACCGGCGCAAACCCGGCAGCCAATGCTTCGTATACCGATGCAGCGTACGTCGCCAACCGCTTCGTAGTTGTGCAGCGGCGATATCACGTCTAAACCATGAGCGCGACGCCGCTACCCAGCAACAGCACCGTCGCCGTCATCGGCGCGGGTGCGATGGGCAGCGGCATTGCGCAAATCGCGGCGCTCGCCGGGCATGAGGTCTTGTTGCTGGATACACGTGATGGTGCGGCAGCGTCAGCAATCAACGCCATCCAGTCCCAGCTCACGAAACTCGCCGACAAAGGCCGCCTCTCACCTGAAGCCGCACAGTCAGCGAGTGCGCGGCTCTGCGTTGCTACATCCTTACCCGAACTGACCCACGCAGCGCTGCTGATCGAGGCTATCGTCGAAGATCTGGCGGCGAAACAATCGCTGTTCGTCGCCCTGGAAACATTGGTCTCCGACACGGCTATCCTCGCTACTAACACCTCATCGATTTCAGTCACCGCAATTGGCGCTGCACTCAAGCGCCCGCAACGTTTGGCGGGTCTGCATTTCTTCAATCCCGCACCTCTGATGCCCTTGGTAGAGATCGTCAGCGGTATCGGTACCGATACGGCGGTCGCCGCTACCTTGTTTGCCACCGCCAAAGCTTGGGGTAAAACACCCGTACACGCGCGCTCCACACCGGGTTTCATTGTGAATCGCGTTGCGCGGCCCTACTACGCTGAGGCACTGCGCTTGCTGCAAGAAGGTGCAGCGGATGTCGCCACCATTGACGCCTTGATGCGCGACGCCGGTGGATTTCGGATGGGGCCGTTCGAGTTGATGGATTTGATTGGACATGACGTCAACTTCGCCGTGACGCGTTCGGTGTGGACCGCTTTTTTCCATGACACGCGGTTTACACCTTCCCTGATTCAACAAGAACTGCTCGAGGGCGGTTTCCTCGGTCGCAAGAGTGGACGCGGGTTTTACGATTACCGCGAGGGTGCTGACAAGGTAGTCGCGGCATCTGAAGCGCCGCGTGTATTGAACGCTGCGGTGACGCTACACGGCAATAGCGAGGTCACAGCGGCACTGGCAACACGACTCTCGAACACGAACACTCCGCTAGCATCGGATGCTCATTCGTCCGATGGACGTATCGCGACGGTCGGCGATGCCGCCATCTTCATCACCGATGGCCGCAGTGCAACCCAACGCGCTGATGAATCCGGCAGTAGCAATACGGTACTGCTGGATCTTGCGTTCGACTACGGCAGTGCCTCCCGCATCGCCATCAGCTGCGCTCAGCAATGTGCCCCCTCAGCGCGCGATAGCGCCATCGCATTGCTGCAGGCTGCGGGCATGCAAGTCTCGCTCATGAAAGATGTTCCCGGCCTGGCTGTGATGCGCACGGTAGCGATGCTAGCGAATGAAGCTGCCGATGCGGTGAACCAGGGCGTCTGCTCGGCAGCCGATGTGGATTCCGCTATGCGGCTTGGCGTGAATTACCCGCGCGGACCTTTGGCGTGGGCAGTACACATTGGTACTGTGACAGTGCGTAACGTATTGCAAAACCTCGCACACAGCTACGGTGAAGATCGCTACCGGGTCTCGCCACGCATTCAACAAGCCTGCTACGCGGGAGGTAGTCTGCATGACTGAAATAAGCAAAGCCGTGCCCACTGAACCGCAAGCACTCGCCAGCGCTACCGCGCACGCGATGTGGGAGCGTGACCGAACCGCACAAGCGCTCGCGATGCGTATTGAGCACATCGCACCGGGCCATGCCACCCTCAGTATGCCGATACGCAGCGATATGGTGAATGGCCACCACATCTGCCACGGCGGCATGATTTTTACGCTGGCAGATACCGCGTTTGCCTACGCGTGTAATAGCTATAACCAAACCACAGTGGCCTCGGCCTGCCATGTAGATTTCATTGCGCCGGCCAAGGAAGGTGAAGTACTGCAGGCCGAAGCGACTGAACGTTCGGCCAGCGGCCGCACTGGTGTGTACGACGTGACGGTGCGTACAGCTGAAGGTAAATTAATTGCGCTTTTTCGGGGTAAGAGCCATCGCATTGGTGGCGAAGTCATTAGTGGGCCGGATCATGCGTAAGGCAGCGTTAATGGCTTGCTGGATTCCGGGCTTCGCCCGAGTGACGGAATCAAATTTCGTCAGTATTTCTATCAGAAATTTATTTGTGATCTATGGGCTCTGTCATGGCAATGGCGTACTCCCCTGACGATCTCGAACCGATCGAGCGCGCCAGCCGTGACGAGATCGCCACCTTGCAACTGCAACGCCTGCAGTGGACGCTGCGTCACACCTACGACAATGTCAACGCATTTCGCGACAAATGCCTTGCGGTCGGCGTGCATCCCGATGACATGAAAACCTTGTCGGATCTGGCGAAGTTTCCCTTCATGACCAAGACCGATCTGCGTGATCACTACCCATTTGGTTTATTTGCCGTACCGCGTGAACAGCTCACGCGTTTGCATGCCTCATCCGGCACCACCGGCAAACCTGTGGTGGCGGGCTACACAAAACAAGATTTAGTGAATTGGGCGCAGGTCGTCGCGCGCTCACTACGTGCCGCGGGTGTGCGTGCTGGTGACATGGTGCATAACGCGTATGGCTATGGCATGTTTACCGGTGGCTTGGGCGCGCATTACGGCATTGAGCAAGCGGGTTGTTGTGTGGTGCCGATGTCGGGTGGGCAAACCGAGAAGCAAGTGCAGCAGATTATTGATTTTCGGCCCGACTGCATCATGGTCACGCCCTCCTACGCACTGGTGATTGCAGAAGCATTCGAACGACTCGGTATTGCTGCAGACGAGATCTCGCTAAGAGTCGGGATTTTTGGTGCCGAGCCCTGGGGCGAAGGCATGCGTGCCGAGATCGAACGTCGCCTCGGTATTGATGCGGTGGATATCTACGGCCTGACTGAGGTAATCGGCCCTGGTGTCGCGAGCGAATGCGTAGAGACCAAAGATGGCCCGGTGATCTGGGAAGATCATTTTTATCCCGAGATTATCGATCCCGTAACCGGTGAGGTACTCGAAGACGGTCAAGAGGGTGAACTGGTATTCACCTCACTCACCAAAGAAGCGTTTCCGGTGATTCGATTCCGTACCCGTGATTTGACAAGACTGCTCCCACCCACAGCGCGTTCATTTCGACGTATCGGCAAGATCACCGGACGCTCGGATGACATGCTGATCATCCGCGGTGTGAATGTATTTCCCACCCAAATTGAAGAGCAGATCCTGCGCGACACGCGTTTAGGTGGCACCTACCAATTGGTGCTCACCCGTGAAGGACCCTTGGACAATCTGGAAGTGCGCTGCGAGCTGCAGCGTCATGCAGGCAATTTCACCGGTAGCGAGCGTGATGCCGTAGCGCAGGCACTGACCCAGCGGATTAAAACCAGCGTAGGCATCAGCGTGGCGGTGACGCTGCTGGATGTCGACACAATTCCGCGCACCCTGATTGGCAAAGCAAAGCGCGTGATTGACGAGCGCAAGATTCAGTAAACAGGAGGCTGTATGTATACCCAATCCTTCAGCGTCGGTGATGGCCAAGGCAAAAGCAATGGCCCTAAGCCGGTACCGGTAATCAGCGTCGACGACGCCGAGAAAGTTGCCGCCTTCGAGCAGAAGATTGCCGATGACGGCCGTATCGAGCCACAAGACTGGATGCCCGAGGCATACCGCAAAACACTTATTCGGCAGATCAGCCAACATGCACACAGTGAAATCGTTGGCATGCTACCCGAGGGTAACTGGATCTCGCGCGCACCGAGTCTGAAGCGTAAAGCCATCCTGATCGCCAAAGTACAGGACGAAGGCGGACATGGTTTGTATCTGTATTCGGCCGCTGAAACACTGGGCGTATCGCGCGACAAAATGCTCGACGACCTCCATACCGGTCGCGCCAAATACAGCTCGATCTTCAACTACCCTACCCTCAACTGGGCGGACGTGGGTGTCATCGGCTGGCTGGTGGATGGTGCTGCGATCATGAACCAGATTCCGCTGTGTCGGTGCTCCTATGGCCCTTATGCGCGCGCCATGATCCGCGTCTGCAAAGAGGAATCGTTCCATCAGCGTCAGGGCTATGAGTCACTGCTCGTGATGATGCGAGGTACCGAAGAGCAGCGCGCCATGGTGCAGGATGCAGTGAATCGTTGGTGGTGGAAGTGCCTGGCGATGTTTGGTCCACCCGATGCGGATAGTCCGAACAGTGCAATTGGTATGCGCTACGGTATCAAGCGCTTCTCGAATGATGACCTACGCCAGAAATTTGTAGATGCCACCGTGCCTCAGGCCGAGATACTTGGCGTT
Organism: Oxalobacteraceae bacterium; assembly: GCA_027485795.1. Classification (GTDB taxonomy): domain Bacteria; phylum Pseudomonadota; class Gammaproteobacteria; order Burkholderiales; family Burkholderiaceae_D; genus Pernthalerella. The sequence continues at coordinate 7,995 of JAIXQK010000148.1, read as the reverse complement.
ACCCTGCCCGACCCTGATCTGAAGTGGAATGAAGCGCGCGGACATTATGACTATGGCCCAATTGATTGGGATGAGTTCTGGCGCACCGTGAATGGTGATGGCCCCTGCAACAAAGAGCGCCTCGCTACTCGTGTCAAAGCCGATCGTGACGGACAATGGGTACGCGATGCCGCACTAGCGCATGCGCGAAAGCGAGCTGCACGTGAAGCGAAGGAAGCTGCATGAGTAGCACGCTGAAAGAGTGGCCGCTATGGGAAGTCTTCGTGCGCTCGAAACAGGGGCTGGAACACAAGCACTGTGGCAGCTTGCACGCCGCTGATGCTTCACAAGCGCTGCACATGGCGCGTGATGTGTACACCCGCCGGCAGGAAGGCGTGAGTATCTGGGTGGTACGTTCCGTAGACATTATTGCCAGCAGCCCGGATGACAAGGGCGAGCTGTTTGATCCGGCCGCCGACAAAATCTATCGTCACCCTACCTTTTACGACATCCCCGGTGATGTCGGCCACATGTAATGCAAGTCAGCCTCGACTACACGCTGCACCTCGCCGATAACGCGTTGGTGCTCGGTCAGCGTAACGCGGAATGGACCGGCCACGGTCCGATTCTGGAAGAAGACATTGCCATGTCGAACATCACGCTGGACCTGATAGGACAGGCACGCCTACTGTATCAGCACGCAGCGCGGCTGCAAGGTGGCGATGCAACGGAAGATACGCTGGCTTATCTGCGTGATGGTGCCGAGTTTCGGAATTACACCCTGCTTGAGTTGCCGCATCACGGTCCGCTCGTCGGCTATGCGCGAGGTGAGCTAGATTTTTCGACCACGATAGTCCGAAATTTTTTGTACAGCACGCTAATGGCGCTGCTCTGGCAAGCGCTAAAAAAATCAAGCGATACCACCTTGGCCGCGATCGCCGAAAAGTCCGTCAAAGAAGTGCGCTATCACCTTCAGCATAGCCGAGATTGGTTAGTAAAACTGGGTGATGGCACCGAAGAATCGCACCAACGCATGCAAGCGGCGCTCGATCATCTGTTCCCCTACACACAAGAATTCTGGACCCACAGTCCGATGGAAAGTGCGGCGGTCGATGTCGGCATCGGTATTGATGTTGCAACGCTCCGCAATGATTGGGATCGCATCATTGATGAGGCACTATCGGAAGCCATACTACAGCGACCTGCCGTGGGCGGTTATGTGACCGAAGGAAAACTGGGGCTGCACTCCGAGCATCTTGGCTATTTGCTGGCTGAGATGCAAAGCTTAGCGCGTACGCTGCCGCATGCGACCTGGTGACCACATTGCCACTGCGTGGGCGTTGCTCGATCATGTGTGCGACCCAGAGATTCCGGTGTTAACGCTTCGCGATCTGGGTATCTTGCGTGCAGTACGCGAGGCCGAAAATGGTCAACTAGAAGTCGTTATCACACCCACGTATAGCGGCTGTCCGGCGATGAATCAGATTGAAGACGATATCCACGCCGCTTTAGCAGAGCACCAGATCAACGCTCGCGTGGTCACGCAACTCGCGCCCGCATGGACCACAGACTGGATGAGCCCCGAGGGCAAGCAGAAATTGAAGGCGTACGGCATCGCACCACCACATAGCGTTAAGGCTGACGTGGATGTGGTGCGATTTGCCGCCAATCCGCCCTCACCTGAGCCGGTGGCGTGCCCGCAATGCGCATCACTGAATACGATAGAAAGCGCACGTTTTGGCTCAACAGCGTGCAAGGCCCTATACCGCTGCCTTGATTGCCGTGAGCCATTCGACTATTTCAAACCTTATTGAGTGACCATCACCATGTCCGCTGCCCGCTTTCATCCCCTGCGAGTCAAGCGTGTCACGCCTGAGGCCGCAGGCTCAGTGGCCATTGCATTCGAGATACCCGAGGCAAATCTGGAAGCATTCCGCTTCGAACCCGGGCAGTTTCTCACGCTACGCGCCGAGATCAACGGCCATGAAGTGCGCCGCAATTATTCGATCAGTTGTGAGCGCAGTCGGCTAGAGCGACAAGGCGAACTTGAAGTCGGCATCCGGCCGGTGGAAGGCGGCGTGTTCTCGAACTGGGCTACACAGCAACTGAGCGCGGGTGACATCATTCAGGTGATGCCACCCGATGGTCGCTTCACCATACAAAAGCCCCATGCGATTCATCGGGTTGGGTTTGCAGCGGGTTCGGGCATTACACCGATTTTATCGATTGCAGCTTCAAGCCTGGAAGAACAAAAGAACAGCAAATTCACGCTCGTGTATGGCAACCGCAAGATGGCGAGTGTGATGTTCAACGAAGCGCTACAAGATCTCAAAGATCGCTATCCAGACCGCCTCACGCTGATTCATGTGCTGTCACGGCAAGCGCAAGAGGTCGCGTTGCTGCAAGGTCGGATTGATGGTGACAAGGTGCGCGCCATGATCGCCGCATTACTCCCCGTCAGGAGCATGGACGAGGTATTCATTTGTGGGCCGGAGGCGATGATTATTGCGACCGAAACTGCACTCATTGAGGCGGGTGTGCCAACAGACCGACTGCATGCCGAACGCTTTACTTCCAGCCCAACGGTCGCTGCCAAGGTGCAAGCCGATACCGACCAATATGCCCAGGAAAAACCGGCTGACAAAGGTATCACCCTGACGGTGGTACTCGATGGTAAGCAGCATGAGATTGCTATGAGTGCCGATGAGCATCTACTTGATGCAGCGCTGGAGGCTGGGCTTGACCTGCCCTACGCCTGCAAAGGCGGCGTGTGCTGCACCTGCCGCGCCAAGCTGCTGGAGGGCGAGGTCAGTATGGACAAGAACTTCACACTGGAAGCCGATGAAATGGCGCAGGGTTTTGTGCTGAGCTGCCAGGCGCGCGCGCTGAGCACCCGTGTGAGCTTGAGTTTTGATGAGCGGTAACGTAGGGTGCGATATGATTCGCACTCCGAAACGTCCGAGGGCACGGAAGTACCGATGACCATCACGCCAATGCCTGCCGACCCATGTTTGTTGTCCTTTATCCTCCCCGTCTTCAACGAAGAAGCTGCGGTTGATCATTTCTATGAGGAAGTCGCCCGACTGACACTGCCGGACCATGTCCGCTTCGAACTGGTGTTCATTGATGACGGCAGTACCGATCAGACCGTCGCAAAAATTGAAGCGCTGTTGCGGTCCGATGACCGTATCAAGCTGGTGCAGTTGTCTCGCAATTTTGGCAAAGAGCCCGCCTTGATGGCAGGCCTGAGTTTCTGCCGTGGCGATATCGCCATACCCTTCGACGTCGATCTACAGGATCCGTTGGACTTGATACCGGAGATGTTGCAGCACTACTTCAAGGGTTTTGATGTCGTCCTCGCGCAGCGCACGGATCGTCAACAGGAATCTTTTTCCAAGCGCCTGAGTGCCGGCCTGTTCTATAAAACCATTAATCTACTGGCAGAGCAAAAGATCAACGAGAACGTGGGCGACTTCCGGCTTCTCTCTCGTAAAGTAGTCGATACTATTCTCCAGTTGCCCGAGACCCAGCTATTCATGAAGGGAGTTTTTTCTTGGGTAGGCTTCAAAACCAGCATCATCCCGTACACCAGACGCTCAAGAACTCACGGCAGCTCAAAGTTTAATGTTTTTCGACTTTGGCGTCTTGCTCTCGAGGGCATTACCTCGTCCAGTACGCTGCCACTCAGAGTCTGGAGTTACTTTGGTTTCGCTGTTGCCGGGTTCGCCTTTATCTGGGCAGTAAGACTCAGCATCGAAAAAATATTTTTTGGTAATGAGGTGCCTGGCTATCCGTCCATCATGGTGGCAATCCTGTTTTTGGGTGGCGTACAACTGATAGGCATTGGCGTTCTCGGCGAGTACCTTGGCCGCACCTATATGGAGTCAAAGCGCCGACCTCGATTCATTGTTCAGCGCACGGTAGGAATTGAGCTTTCGCCCGTCACGCACCGCAGTGGGACTCCGGAAGATCAACACACCAATTGAGCTGCTCATTTTGGCTAAATCTCAGCGCTACCGCGGCGGCCGCTAGGGCACTCCAGTAGTGAGGATGTCTTGTTCGGGGAATCTGCCTGCCAAGGCGCTATCCCGCACCAATGAAGCACCATCTGCCAACCGAAGTATGTGATCGAGGTGACGCTCCGATGCCACCTCCAGCCGCTTGTATAGCTCCTTGCATAGCAATCTTGCTTGACGCCCTGACCAATCTTTCGGTAGCAAGGCATCCGGCAACTCCGGGTCGCGCAAGAGTAAGCGCCGATAATCATGAATCAACAGCATACGAAGTAAGAATGCTTGCTCATCGGCGACTGAAGTGTCTCTGGTGTAGGCAAAAATCGGTGCGTATAGCGACACAAACTCTGCATAGGATTGACCGAGTGCGCTAAGGTCCCAGGCACGCGCCACCAGATCTGCATCTGATGCTGCAAGCGTCGACTGAACGTCTGCGGCCATCATCGGAACCAATTGTGGGAGCAAGTTCTGCAAGCCCTCAGCAGACAGCGCATCAATCACTTCACCGAGCTGGACACCGGGATGAATGAAGCAGTTTGGCCCGATCAGCCCAAAGCCTTTCCAGAATAAGGTGCGACGTAGTTGCTCGCGTTGCCGACTACTCAGCTCGCCCACCACCAACATCATGCGCCAGCGCCGATCCCAGACTGGCGCACGCGTGGCGTAAATCTGGCTGGAAGCTTCTTCGAAACGGCGGCGCCCCCAGGGGGTCAGTGCATAGTTGGCACGTCGCCCGACGGTCTCCGCGCTGAGCCAGCCATCTTTGACCAAGCGAAATACCGAAGTACGCACCAATCGCTCGCTCAGTTGCACCGGCTCCAGCAGACGAATCAGGCTACCCAACCAGACACGGCCACCGCGCGGCAGTACCGCATCACCAAATAGGGTAACAATCAGTGAACTCGCCTGCACACGCCGCTGGCGGCAGAAGGTATCGATACGCTCGGAAATCGGGTTATTCACGTTTCAGGCTTTGATCAAACATCGGTTGATGCAGATGTTGATTCTAGCGTACGAGCGCTCGCCAACCCGGTGTAATTTCTACAGAATCTCGACCATACGACGCGCCAATGTCGCCAGCGGCACCGCCTTGCGCCCGGTGGCGACTGCATCATCCGCATTAGCGTTACCCTGCTGGGCGCGCTCGGCAATGCCATGCAAGATGGCAGACATGCGAAACAAGTTAAAGCCCAAATAAAAGCGCCAAGTCGCTTCATCGATCGCCGCCTCGCCACTCACCCGTTGCAGGTACCAACGCCGATAACTTGCCTCATCAGGAATGCCGAGCGCACGCAAATCTAAGCCACCAATACCACGCCATAAATCATGCGGGATATGCCAGCTCATGCAGTGATACGCAAAGTCAGACATCGGGTCGCCCAGCGTTGACAGCTCCCAATCCAAGACGCCGATCACGCGCAGCTCGGTCGGATGAAAAATCAAATTATCCAGTCGGTAATCACCATGAATCAGCGCGCTGCGTGTCTGCGCCGGCAAATGCTGGGGCAGCCAATCCATCATGAAGCGCATATCTTCACTGGGCGCCAGCGTTGAGGATTGCAGATTGCGTGACCAGCGATCTACCTGACGCGCGACAAACCCCTCCCGTCGACCGAAATCGGATAAACCAAGTTGGTCCGGATCAAGTTCATGGAGTGCTGCGATGACTCGGTTCATCTCACGGTAGATCGCTTCTCGCTCGGCATTCGACACCCCGGGCAAGGATTGATCGACGAATACTCTACCGTCAAGATAGTCCATCAGGTAGAAAGGTGTACCGACGATATCGATGTCGTCACACCAAGCGAGCGCACGTGGCACTGGCACTGTGCTGTCGCGTAGCGCAGCAATGACGCGGTACTCGCGATCAATCGCATGCGCTGATTTGAGTAAGGGTCCATCGGGCTGCTTGCGCAGCACTAGCTGCTGCGCGCCGCTACTGAGCAGATAGGTTGGATTGGATTGCCCACCGGTGAGCGGCTTAACCTCAAGCGGTAGCGTGTCAATATGGCCCTGCTCCCGCAACCAGGTTTGTAATTGCGCTTGCCGCTCGGGACTCATAGCGTACTCACCAGATGGCCACGATCCACCGCAATGCACGCACCCGTCATCCCGGCGCCAGCATCGGATGCCAACATGAGCAGCGGTGCATCAAGATCGGTGATTTGTACAAACTCACGCGAGGGTATCCGCATACGTAATTTTTGTCCGGGTTCGCTTTCGAGGAAATCGCGGTTCAAATCGGTGACGACATAGCCCGGCAACAAGGCGTTGACCCGAATTTTGTAACGCGCCAATTCAAGCGCCATCACTTTGGTCGCCTGTACTACACCAGCTTTCGCGATTGCATACGGCGCTACACCTGCTGCGACACGCTCGCCGAGTACCGAGCCAATGTTCACGATGCTGCCACTACGACCTGCATCGCGTAATCGCCGCGCGGCTTCGGTCGCCACCAACCAACCGCCTTTGAGATTGGTGTCGATCACACTGTCCCAGTCATCCTCGGTTTGCTCCAGCATGGTACGGGTAACAGTGATACCTGCGTTATTGATGACGATGTCACAAGCACCAGTCTGCTCGAAACAGGCGTGCACACTTTCTTTGGATGACACATCCAACGCGACTGCGGATACTGCCCCACCTTGCGCGCGCAAGCTATCTGCGAGCGACTGTAGTTTATCGGTACGACGCGCCGCTAGTACGACCTCTGCACCGGCACTGGCGAGCAGTTGCGCGAAATGCGCACCGAAACCACTGGAAGCACCGGTGACCAGTGCGCGCTTGCCATCCAGCCGCAGCGAGCGCGTCACACTGTCAAATCCACTCATGTCTTGGTCCCCGCTGCCAGCTTGCGTGCCATGCTCCAGCGATGCACCTCGCTAGGGCCATCGTAAATGCGGAATGCCCGCATATCCGTAAAGATACGCATCACTGCGCTCTCATTCGTCACTCCCATACCGCCCATGATCTGCACAGCACGGTCGACCACGCGCCACTCGGCTTCGGAGCAAACGACTTTTGCGCGACTAGATTCGAAGTTACATTTCTCGCCTTTGTCGAGCAGCCATGCGGTATGCCAGATGTGCAGCCTGGCCGTCATCAAGTCCATGTCGTTATCGGCGATCATGAAACCGACACCCTCGTGCTCAACCAGTGGTTTACCAAAGGCGACACGCTTGCTCACATACTCAAGCGCGAGATCATGCGCGCGCCGCGCTTGGCCTAGCCAGCGCATGCAATGCGTTAATCGTGCAGGTGCCAGCCGAATTTGTGCGTAACGAAAACCTTTACCAATCTCACCCAATACATCGGTCGCAGGAATACGCAAATCCTTGAACTCAACCACACCATGGCCACCCGAGAAGCAGCGATCCATGGCATCCAGATTCCGCACTAGACGAATACCGTCGCGGTTCATATCGGATAAGAACATGGTCGCGCTGCCGTCTTCCATACGCGCCATGATGATGGCGTAGTCCGCACCATCGGCACCCGTAATCAACCACTTCAGGCCATTGATAAGGTAATCATCGCCATCACGCACTGCGGTGGTGTTCAGTAAACTTGGGTCAGCACCGGCACCGGGCGCAGGTTCGGTCATGCAAAAGCACGAGCGGGTCTTGCCCTCAACTTGGGGTCGCAACCAGCGTTCCTTTTGTGCCTCGGTGGCGACCTCTTCCATCAAATGGATATTGCCCTCGTCCGGCGCATGAATATTCATCGCGGTTGGGCCTAACCATGAATAACCAGCTTCTTCAAATACAACGGCCTTCTCAATATGCGATAGACCCATACCACCTAATGCTTTCGAGGCATGCGGCGTCAGTAGCCCTGCGCTACGGGCTTTAGCGATCAGCTCATCACGCAGCTCGCGATGCGGCCCGTGGCTATCTTGGCGCGGATCGTTCTCAAATGGGATGACCTGCTCATGAATGAACTGCTTGACACGCTCGCGCAGTGCTTCAATCTCGGGGGACAATGAAAAATCCATGGGATCTCG
>JAIXQK010000027.1 GCA_027485795.1 Oxalobacteraceae bacterium | reverse complement strand
TTCTGGGCCGCGAGCAATTGGTTTTCGAGGGTGGCGATGGTGGCGCGGGCGTCGAAGGCGGGCTTCAACTTGGCCTCGAACTGGGCGAGCGACACCCCGGCGAAGGCTTTTTGCGGGCGTAGGGTGTTCCAAGCGTTGAGGGCGGTGCGCAGGCGATTTTCGATGTTTTTAGGCGAGGCAGGCATGATTTGCGTAGGTCCAGTTTATAAGGTTTTCCCCCATCTGCTTGATGGAGAGATACCCGATGCTACGCAAAAACCGCACCAAGCTTTCGTAAGTTGCTTAAAACCTTGTGTCGGTATCGCACAACCTGATGCCGGTAGCACGATACCAAGCCACGGTAATGCACAACTTGGCCAGGGTAGTGCGATACTCGGCCTCGGCGTCGCGCAAACGGAGTCCGGTAACGGACTGCCAAGCCATGGGAATGCTATACCGAAGCCTGATTCTAGCGCACCCGACCTCGGGATTTGGCCTCGTCCGTCACTTTTACGGTCAAAATCGCTCACCCGTTCGGGCTGGATAAAATTTTCACAAGCAGGCCGTTCCGGGCTTGATTCATCGGGTTAATTACCACCCTGTAACTACGTGTATTTACGGCGTAAGCCTTATTCCGTTAGCGGCGCCTGCCGTGTCCGCGCCGAGGCTGTTCCGGGCCTCAGGGGAGGCCGCAGCGAACTCTACCGCACCTTGGAGCTACCGGGCGCCAACCCGCTCAAAAACGCCCACGCCGCCCTCGATGCCGCCGTCCTCGCCGCCTACGGCTTCCACCCCGCCAAAGACCTTATCGCCCAGGTCCTAGCCCTAAACCAATACGTCGCCGCCAGCATCAAGAGTGACCGCTCGATTACCGCCCCCGGCCTCCCCGCCGACGCGAAATCTCGCACCGACCTCATTACGGCGGACTGTATAAATCCAAGCTGAAGCTTCTATACGCGCTCAGTGCACGTCCACCCCTGTTTCGCATCTCTCTGTCGCCATCTTGGTAAATGAAAATCTTATCTGTAAGAATTGAATGTTTCCGCTGCCTCAAGGATGAGACCGTAAACTTTAGTGATTATACTTGCTTGGTCGGACCCAATGGCGGGGGGAAATCGACTGTCCTAAACGCGTTAAACGTTTTCTTTCGTGAATCGAAAGCAGGCTCCACTAATTTGGTCGCTCTTTCGAAGGAGGATTTCTTCGAGAAAGATACTACGGTGCCGATCCGAATCACCGTCACCTTCGGGCACCTGCCGGATCAGGCGAAGGAGGACCTTCGGGACTACGTTAGGCAGGAGAAGCTAGTCGTAACAGCCGTGGCGAGATGGGATGAGGGCACGCAATCGGCGAATGTTACACAGCACGGACTGCGTATGGCCATGACAGAGTTCGCACCGTTCTTTCGAGCTGCGGGAGAGGGCAAGGCGGTCGCAGATCTCAAAACCATTTTCGCCGATATTAAGAAACTTTTTCCCGACCTTCCTTCCGCGAGCACCAAGGCCGCGATGATAGAGGCGTTGCACGCCTACGAGGAAAGCCACGCCGATAAGTGCACGCTGATCGAGAGCGGGGACGAGTTCTATGGGGTTTCGAAGGGAGCGCACAAATTGGGCAAATATGTCCAATGGATTTTCATCCCCGCGATCAAGGACGCGACGACCGAACAGACCGAGGCTAAAGATACGGCGCTAGGTCGACTAATTGAGCGAACGGTGCGTGCTAAGGTAGAGTTTGGCGGAAAAATCAAGGAACTCCAGAAGCGTGCCCACGAGGATTACGATAAGATTTTGGCAGAGAATCAGCCCGCCCTTGATGCCTTATCGTCGTCGCTCAAGAAACGCCTGTGCGAGTGGGCGCACCCCAACGCCCAGTTGGAAGTAAGGTGGGACAAGGACCCGAAAAGGTCCGTGCAGATCGAGCAACCGTTCGCGAAGATCTTCGCAGGCGACCAGCAGTTTCTCGGTGAACTCGGCCGCCTCGGTCATGGGCTTCAGCGCTCATACATGTTCGCCTTGCTACAAGAGTTAGCAGGAAGCGACGCTGATGACGCCCCACGGCTGCTTCTCGCTATTGAAGAACCGGAGTTGTTCCAGCACCCACCCCAAGCTCAACATCTCTCGGATGTCTTGGAGCGCCTGAGCACTCAAAACGCGCAGGTTTTTGCCTGCACACACAGCCCTTATTTCGTCAGTGGTAAGGGCTTCGAGGACGTGCGGCTGGTGCGAGGCCCCAAGGGAGCCGCCAATCGGATACGAGAGCTTTCATTTCAGAGGTTGTCAGCACACCTCGTCGCGACGTTAGGCGAAGATCGTTACAAGCAGGCTCAGGGTGTGCGCGCAAAGATCAACCAAGCCCTTCAGCCTGCGCTGCGGGAAATGTTTTTCGCGACCAAGATCGTCCTTGTTGAAGGTCTCGAAGACGTCGCATTTATAACGGCGGCACTGCATCACCTCGGCCTCTGGGAGAGGTGGCGAAGCGGGGGGGCGCACTTGGTTCAGGTTCAGGGAAAGAGTGAACTAGTGCAGCCGCTAGCAATCGCCCAGCTCTTGGGCATTCCCGTCTTTGTAATATTCGACGCGGATGGGAACGTGTCTGAAAAATACAAAGACGTGAACAAGGCGGACAACGTCCGTCTCTTGAAACTATTAGGAGCAGATGCATCGGTCCCATTCCCCCCAGCCCCGATTTTTGCCCCGTCTCATATTGTCTGGGTCGAAAATTTTGGGAATAAGGTCGAGTCCGACTATAACCCCGCAGAATGGGATTCATGGAAGACGACCGCCAGCGCGGAGCTGGGTTCGGTAGGTGGGCTTGGCAAAAATTCCATGTTTATCGCCAGCGTGCTCGAAAAAGCGTGGGCAAGCGGCAAGCCGTCCAAAACATTAGTAGACGTCTGTGCAGCCTTGGTGAAATTCGCGGAGGCTTAGTTTATCACGCTTTGGACCGTCTCTGCGCTCCGTTTATCTTTCCATGTTCAGCCTACTGCTCCGGTCTCACCAAGATCGCCATCGGCGACATTTTCAGCAGTATATCGAAAAGCACAACCTCGGCGGCCGGGCTGATGGGCGCATCTGTGCCATCCTGTAATAAAAAATCGTTTAAGTCATTATTTACTGCAATTAAAGTTTTCCAGTATAACCTATGTCCAAAATGAAGAAACCGTTGGCAATTATGAGCCTCTTCTGTGCGCTCCTGACAGGCTGCAAGACAATCAACAAAATGAACGCTGTTGGCGGATATGGACCGGCCGGTGTTTTCGATAGCTCTTCATTTAAGGCAAGCGACATACCGCCGCTCCCGCGCAATGATATCGGGCAAATTCAAGTCGCGTCAAAGGCTTTTGAGGAACTCTACACCAAGGCGAAATCTGACAAGCAAACTCGAAATTACATAATTACGCAGACTCTTTTGGCGTCCGATCAGTTGGTGGAGGGTCATAAGAAATACATTATATCCGGACAGGCTACAGTAAATGCGGGGCTTTCCATCGGGACTTCTGCGGCTGCCGGACTGGCCACTATATTCGAGCCGCCGGGCACCAAATCCGCATTAAGCGCAGGTGCGTTTTTTCTCAACGCCACGCGATCAACTATCAATGAGCAATTTTACCTTAATCAACTTTCTACGGGAATAATTAGGGAAATCACCGTCGCACGGGAGGAGATAAAGGAAAAAATTGTGGCAAACATGAGCTTGGATCACGACAAATATCCCATAGACTCGGCGCTGGCTGATTTGCGGGACTATCATGAGCGAGGATCGATGCTCTATGGTTTGGTCGCACTGACTGGCATGACCAAAAAAATCCCGGAGAGCCGGGTGGAGATTAATCAGCGGATCGAGGACCTCAAAAAAGCTGTCACATACATTGACAGCGTTTCTGCCTCCTTGGCTGGAAGCTCAAGGCAAGAAGCTGAACTACAAAAGCAGGAGCTTGTGAAGGCAATTGGAGAGCTCAGTCTACAACTGAAAGACGCTCCACGATAAAGAAATTGATTTAGGGTCTACGGCCATGTGCGTTTGATGAAGGCCAGGCGAATAGGCTCGGGCCGAGTTTTGTTGCGGTGTCATTACCACTAATCCGCTACGGCCCTCGCCGCGTAAAACTAAAAACTGCTTTCCGCTCAAGTCATGGCCGTAAAGCATGCAGGCTTTCTTATTCTGGGACCTAAATTTAATTAAATATAAGCGCAATGAAGACGACTATGAAGTGCTCAAACTGTGGTGCAGAGGTGTCGAACCTCACCATGGTGCATGGTAAAAAACAATGGCTGTGGATGCTGCCTATTATGCTCTTTAGTTTTTATCCCATTATGCGCATGTCTTTCCTGAAGCCCGATCATACGGAGCACTTGGCTATTAAGGATGCCGTGCGCGTGAATGCCGACCGAGACCTCAGAATCACGGGGCGAATTGAAAATAGCGGCAATAAAACGTGGTCTGGAATCACGGTGGAGGCTGAATTTTACGCTCCGGACGG
>JAIXQK010000046.1 GCA_027485795.1 Oxalobacteraceae bacterium | reverse complement strand
TTAAGTTTCGAGAAAAAATACCGGGTTCGTGGGGGTACCCTGGTGGGGGGTGACCTATTCGATTTCTGGATCGGTCCCTTCTACGTCGGGTTCTTCGGCGTGACCACTATCTTCTTTTCCTTCCTCGGCACTGCGCTGATCCTATGGGGTGCATCGCAAGGGCCGACTTGGAATGTGTGGCAGATCAATATCGCGCCGCCCGACTTGTCATACGGCCTGCGAATGGCGCCGTTATTACAAGGCGGCTTGTGGCAGTTGATCACCGTCTGCGCGATCGGCGCTTTCGGTTCATGGGCCGCGCGAGAAGTTGAAATCTGCCGCAAGCTCGGTATGGGCTACCACGTACCTTTCGCCTTCTCGGTTGCGATCTTGGCGTATGTCACGCTAAACGTGATTCGCCCGATCCTGATGGGCGCTTGGGGTCATGGCTTCCCTTACGGGATTTTCAGTCACCTTGACTGGGTCTCGAACGTTGGCTACCAATACCTGCACTTCCATTACAACCCGGCGCACATGATCGCCATCACCTTCTTCTTCACGACTGCGCTGGCGCTGTCGATGCACGGTGGACTGGTGCTGTCATCGACGAATCCGGGTAAGGGAGAGACAGTTAAAACACCAGAACACGAAGATACCTACTTCCGTGATCTGGTCGGTTACTCGGTCGGCACACTGGGCATTCACCGTCTTGGCCTGTTTCTCGCACTAGCTGCTGTGCTTTTCTCTGCACTATGCATCGTGCTGTCAGGACCATTCTGGAGCCGCGGCTGGCCAGAGTGGTGGAATTGGTGGTTGAACATGCCGATCTGGAACCGCTAAGGAGCGCACGATGGCTGATTATCAAAACCTCTTTACGGCAGTTCAGGTCACCGGACCGCTGCACGATGGCGTAGCACAGCACAAACCAGCGCTGTCGCGTTCAGGTACGCCATTCCTCTTGCATCTGGCGGGCCGACTCGGTAACGCGCAGATCGGGCCGATTTACCTCGGTGTGCTTGGCACGATGTCGCTGATGTTCGGGCTGTTCGCCTTCACTATCATCGGTATGAACATGCTGGCGTCGGTCAACTGGGATCCGGTGCAATTCATTCGCCAGCTGTTCTGGCTCTCGCTTGATCCACCAGCGCCAGGTAATGGCCTGAAATTCGCACCATTGAATCAGGGTGGTTGGTGGCAAATCTGCGGTCTGTTTCTGACGATCTCGGTGCTGCTGTGGTGGGCGAATGTGTATCGCCGCGCACGCGCGCTACAGATGGGTACCCATATCGCGTGGGCGTTTGCTGCTGCGATTTGGTTGTTCCTGGTGCTCGGTCTGTTCCGCCCAGTATTGATGGGTAGCTGGGGCGAGGCAGTACCGTTCGGTATCTTCCCGCACCTTGACTGGACTGCCGCCTTCTCGCTGCGCTACGGGAATCTGTTCTACAACCCGTTCCATGCGCTCTCAATCGCCTTCTTGTACGGCTCTGCACTGCTGTTCGCAATGCACGGTGCAACGATTCTGGCGGTAGGTCGCTACGGCGGCGAGCGTGAGATCGAGCAGATCATTGATCGTGGTACTGCCACTGAGCGTGCCGCGTTGTTCTGGCGCTGGACCATGGGCTTCAACGCCACGATGGAATCGATTCACCGTTGGGCTTGGTGGTTCGCAGTGCTGTGTCCGCTGACTGGCGGCATCGGCATCCTGCTCACCGGTACAGCCGTTGATAACTGGTATCTATGGGCCATCAAGCATGGCTTCGCACCACCGTATCCGCATGTCTGGGGTGACATCGTCGACCCCGCCACTCTGCAGGGAGCCAAGCCATGACCTCACGAATCCCGACAATCGCCGCGCTGCTGGCCTTAGGCTGCGCGCTGCTCGCGGGTTGCGAGCGACCGCCGATGGACAGCGTACAGCACGGCTTCCGCGGTACCGGTATGGTGCAGGTCTACAACCCGCGCCATCTCGATACCCAAGATGCACTCAATACCGTGCCGCCCGCGCCACCACCGGCTTCACCCGACGGCCCGCGTGCAAAAGCCTCTTACCAGAACGTGCAGGTACTAGGTGATTTGTCAGCAGGGCAATTCATCGGATTGATGACGCAGATCACCGCGTGGGTATCGCCGAAAGAGGGCTGTGCTTACTGCCATAACGTGCAAAACTTCGCCGAAGACAGCAAGTACACCAAGATCGTCGCACGCAAGATGATCGAGATGACACGCCATATCAACGGCAACTGGAAGAACCACGTCGCTGAAACCGGTGTCACTTGCTACACCTGCCACCGCGGCAATCCAGTACCGACCAATGTGTGGTTCACACCGCTCGAGCAAGACAAGCGTGCTGACTTCATCGGTGATCTGGCAGGGCAGAATACGCCAGCGCCGCTGGCGAATATGTCATCGCTGCCAACCGATGCACTGACGCCTTTCCTGCTGGAAGACAAGCCGATTCGCGTGAATGGCCCAACGCCACTACCTTCGGGTAACCGGCACTCGATCAAGCAAGCCGAGTGGACCTACAGTCTGATGACGCATATGTCGACCTCGCTGGGTGTCAATTGCACCTACTGCCACAACACGCGCTCGTTCCAGAGTTGGGAGGGTAGCCCGCCACAACGTGTCACCGCTTATCACGGGATTCGTATGGCGCGTGATGTGAACAATGAATACATGGTGCCGTTGACCGAAGTGTTCCCGGTCGAGCGTAAAGGGCCGGGTGGCGATGTCGCGAAGGTGAGCTGTGCGACGTGTCACCAAGGTGCCTACAAACCTTTGTACGGCTTCCCAATGCTGAAGGATTACCCAGAGCTTGCTTCGGTCACTGCCGGGAAAAAGTAATCGGACATTCGAATGATGGATCCCGGCCTTCGCCGGGATGACGATTATTCAGCGTGTCGTTTTTAAAATAGCCGTCACCCCGGCGCAGGCCGGGGTCCATCATCGATAGACCAGAAAGCCATTTTTGCTGAGGGGCCAAGCCATGGGGCAGCCACTGACACAGGCATCCCAGCGCAAGCTGGGGACCCTCATTGAAGAATCTCATAGCAATACACCGGGGCACGACGAGGTGCCGAGCGTCTCGAGTGTTTCCAGTGCCATACCTGGCACCGCGCTTCTCGTACTCGCAAAGCTAAGACCTGCTTACTGGCCATGGAGCTGGGGCAGGCTAGCCTTCTCTCGCTGGTTTCCCGATCAAGCCCCCGGCCTGAAGTTCATCAAAACACTCGGTAGTGGTCGCGGTGGTGGCTTTGGTCTTGCGCCAAGTGCTTCGTATCAAGGCCTGTTCTGCTTGTTTGATGACATCGAACATGCAGAACAGTTTGAAGCGCGCTCCGATTTACTCGATCGTTATCGTCAACGCAGTGATGAGTGTCTCACCATCACTTTGCAAACCGCCAATGCACGTGGTTCGTGGGATGGTGTGTCATTGCAATCCGGGCCATCCATTCCGTCGAATGCACCAATTGCCGCATTGACCCGAGCCTCGATACGGCCAAGCGCTGCCGCCGCATTCTGGCGCTACGCACCGGCTGCACAAGCGGGGCTTGCCACTGCCGAGGGCTGTGAGCTGGCGATTGGTTTAGGTGAGGCACCGCTGCTTCGCCAAGCGACGTTCAGCTTGTGGCAAAACGCCGCTGCAATGGATGCCTATGCACGCACCGGCGCGCATGAGCAAGCGATTCGCGCGGCATGGCGGCACACATTTTTTTCGGAGTCGATGTTCGTACGTTTTGCGCCGCTGTCTATGCGAGGTACATGGAACGGACGCTGGTATGGCTAGCCCGGCGACTGCGCATCGGGTAGTCGTGATCGGCGCTGGCGTTGCCGGATTAGTGTCGGCTTTGCAGTTGGCGAATCGCGGCTTGCAAGTGACTTTGCTGGAAGCGGCTGAGCAACCCGGCGGCAAGATGCGTCAGTTGATGGTGGATGGTGGCCCGATTGATAGCGGCCCCACAGTGTTCACCATGCGCTGGGTGTTCGAGCAAGTGTATGGCTCGGTCGGTGCATCGCTGGAAGATGAGCTGCAGTTAAGTGCGCTACCGGTGCTCGCGCGTCACGCCTGGAGCCCTGATCAGCGCATGGATTTGTTTGCCGATCCGGGGCAATCACGCGATGCCATCGCGCGGCTGGCGGGCCCGAGCGAGGGCATGCGCTTCATGCGTTTTTGTCAGCAGGCGCGATCGGTCTATGACACGCTCGAGGGGCCGTTCATACGCTCGCAATCACCAACGCTGCGCAGCATGATGGGCGACCTTGGGCTGCGCGGTTTAGCGGTGCTAGCGTCGCTCGGACCGATGAGTAATTTGTGGGATTCATTGCGTGAGCATTTTCACGATGAGCGCTTGCGGCAACTGTTCGCGCGCTACGCCACCTATTGCGGCTCGTCGCCATGGCGCGCGCCTGCGACCTTAATGCTGGTGACGCAAGTTGAGCTCGATGGTGTGTGGTCGGTGCAGGGCGGTATGCATGCCTTGGCGCAGTCATTGGCACGTTTGGGTGAGCGGCTTGGCGTCACTGCACGCTACGGCTGTCGAGTCGCCGAGATTGGCATGCAGGGCGGTCGGGTGAGTCATGTGCGCCTGGAAAATGGCGAACAGCTCGCTGCCGATAGCGTCGTGTTCAATGGCGATATCTCTGCTCTAGGTCAAGGCTTGCTCGGTGATACCGGCAAGCGCGCCGCATCACCGACATCAGGATCGAAGCGTTCTTTGTCAGCGCTGACATGGAGTGTTCATGCTGAGACTAATGGCTTCGAGCTGGACCGCCACAATGTTTTCTTTCAGCCGGATTATCAGAGCGAGTTCAGCGATATTTTTGATCGCGGCAGATTGCCGGCGACACCGACGGTCTATGTCTGTGCTCAGGACCGCGGCCTAGTCACCGATCAGCCAACAGCACGCGACCGGATGCTGGTACTGGTCAACGCGCCCGCGATTGCGCGGCGCAATCTCACCGAGTCGGAGATCGATGCATGCGAACATCATTCCTTTTCTCTGTTGGCCCGCTACGGGCTGAACATCCGTCGCACGGCGCAGAACACGGTACGCACCACACCAGCGGATTTCGAGCGGATCTTTCCGGCCAGCGCGGGAGCGCTGTACGGCATGGCGACGCATGGGTGGATGTCGGCGTTCGCACGCCGCGGAGCGGTGAGCAAGGTGCCGGGACTATTTCTGGCGGGTGGCAGCGTGCACCCGGGGCCGGGCGTGCCGATGGCGGCGATGTCCGGGCTACTGGCGGCCGCGACCTTGATGGATCACCTCGATTCGACCAGTCGCTCGCGCCGGGTGCATATCTCTGG
>JAIXQK010000145.1 GCA_027485795.1 Oxalobacteraceae bacterium | reverse complement strand
TGGGCTGGTCGTCGTAACGCGTGGTGGGCGGGGTGTCGTCGGGCGAGGGCGTCATGATGCCATCACCCAACAAGACGGGCCCCGCGGCGGCAAATCCCAATCGCCCGGAGAGCCGCGGCAGAAGATAAATTTAAATTTCCATTAATCCGCCGAGTCCAAATACCTTCTTGTTCAGGGTGTTACAGCCAACACGCGTCCATCGCTGGTGGTAGATCCAACCGAATTCGTTACAGTGACGGTATATGTGCCCGCGTTCGTGGAAGTGGCTGTTTTCACAACGTATCGGGGGCCGGTGGCCTTCGGTATTGGGCTGCCGTTCAGACGCCATTGGTAAATTAATTTTCCAGGACCGCTGGCAATAACGCCAAGTGTGAATCCCGAGCGCATCGCCACCACTGAGGGGCCGGTAATTGTGCCAACGGTCGGTGGCGCAAGCACAGTAAGGCTAGTTCCTTTCGAGGTGACTGAGCCAGCAATGTTACTGACCCGCACAGTGTAGTTGCCTGAGGATTCGGCCGTGGCAGAGAAGACAGACAGGGTGGCTGCGGTTTGATCTTGGAGGGCTACTCCATTGCGGAACCATTGGTAAGAAAGCGCTTCTCCGCTTGCGGCTACAACTAAGGTCGCGGAGCCGCCAAGGGCGACCGATGCTGCTTTGGCGGGAGGTCTTGTAATTTTGGGCGCTAGCGCCACGCGAAGTGTGACCGAAGCAGTGGCGATGTCTCCGGTGCTGTCGATCATGGTAAGAATATAGGTGCCTGCGGATTTCGCGGTTACCTTTAGGAAAAGATCTTCGGCTACCGCACCTTTGATGGCTTTGCCTGCAAAATACCATTGGTATTTTAGGCCAGTTCCGGAAGTTGTTATATCTAGTAAGGCGTTGGAATTAACCGCTGCAAGGACCGTGGTGGGCTGACTAATTACCCGAGGAACATCATTTGCGTCAGTTACGCTAATACTAGTGTCCACATTTGCGGCGCTGTTGTAGTTGTTGTTGCCGCTCTGCGAACTGCGTAGCGTGATATTGCCTCCTCCACTGACGGTAAGTATGTTGCCATCAACTCTGGCGGGGCCGCTTATTACGCTATAGGATACGGGTAGTCCAGAGCTTGCTGTCGCGTTTAGAGTCAGGGTGTTGTTGGAGGGAGAATAGTTGATTTGGGATGGGATATTGGGCGGCGTGATGGTTTGGTTTGCTTTCTCAATCACGAGGATAGCGGTGGAGTTGCCAGTGTAGTTGGCATCTGAGATGGTAAGACCAACCTGATAAGTCCCCGCTTCGATCGGGCCTAAGGCTTGGCCATTGTAAGAGACCAGTAAGTTTAGTCCCGCTGGACTGGTGGCCGTGGAGATTGTATGACGACCACCATTATAAATTTTATTAAGGCCGCTTGTGCCTATGCCTGCGACTTGCTTGCTAACTGCTATTGTGCGATCAACCGGGCTAGCCGCTTCGTATGCGCTGTTGCCTGCTTGGGTGGAGCGCAAAACGATCTGACCTGCCCCGGTTATGGTTAAGGTGTTTCCGTTTAAGGTTCCTGGCCCGCTGATCAAAGTCAGACTGGTTGCGAGGCCGCTTGATGCGGAGCTCGTCACTGTAAACGGCGCATCGCCAAAAGTTTTATCAGAAGGTTGCGGGAAGCTGATGGTTTGCTGCTGCTTCTGCAGCGAAGCAGTGAAGCTTCGGCTTGCCGATGCGCTAGAGTAGCTGTTGGTTCCTGAATTGTAGGCTCGAACCGTGATTGTTCCCTGTCCGGTAATCGTTAGTGTGTTATTACTGATCGTCGCGGGTCCGGAAACGACCTCGTAGGTGACGGGCAGACCGGAACTGGAAATTGCCGAGAGCGGCACTTGGTTGTTTTCTGTCGGATTAAAAATTTGGTTTGAGATGGGATTGAAATCGATGGACTGGGTGGTTTTTGGCAGCGAATCCGCGTAAATCAGTGCGGCGTTTGCGTCTACCATGCCCCCGGTAGCCACCTTGCCGCTTAAAAGTGATACGGGGCGAGCCGAGAGAAGTATGCAATTTCTGACTTGGGCGGCAGTAAGGTCAGGCCTGTGAGTCCACACCATAGCTGCTACACCGGCAACGACGGGTGCCGCAAATGAGGTTCCATCATTATATCTATAACTTGGGTTGCTGGCGTTAAAGTCATCAATGGCGGAGATTTTCACATTATCGATTAATGCTCCAAAGCCTTGAATTGAATAATCGCTCACCAATCTGAATCTTAGGTATCCCGATTGCCCATCCAAGTCGGATATATCCATGGGCTCGGTTGAAAATGCAGTAAACTCATCGCTATAAAAATATTGGTAGTCAGTCCAATTGAGGCCATCATTTGAAACTTCTAGCACTATGTAGTCATCCGCCAGTTCGAAATACGAATCGAATTCAAGCCTGGTTCCAGCGGCAGCGCTCAAGTCGATAAATGGAGACCTTACCCATGTATCTGTATTTGGAAGGTATTCTGTATAAGGCAGGCGATCGGTTAGGTAGCCATTAGCTCCATCGTAGGCTATCGTCCAATTTAAGTAGGACTGGTCACTGGTGTTCCTCCCCACTGTCCATCCTGGTGCGCCGTTATCAAAGCTTTGGTAGAATATTGTCTTTCTGGTTACGTCCGGTCCATAGATGTCGGTTCCGGGGGCCGCTATATCTACGCTGACAACTCCATAATTGGAGAAATCCGCAAGGCCGCCGCTTCTCTTTTGCGCGGCAACAGCTATGATTGCAGACGAAGGGTAAGTTGCGGGATAAGTCGGGTAAATGTCGTTATTATCTCCCTTGCTGTCGACTCCTCCGTTGCCCGCGGCAATTATAGCCAATATGTTCTCATTAACCAATTGATTATAGGCTTCTTGCTCCAGTGAGCTGAAGCCGCTCCCACCTAGGCTTAAGTTGATGATTTTCGATCCCTCTTCGACGGCGTGCGCCAATGCCACAAGCACGTCTGAAACGCCTATGCTGCCAATCCTGTATTTGGGACTGCCTCCGCGACCAAACTGGTCAAATATGCGGTAGGGTATTATTTCTATGTTATTGGTGATTCCGCTTCCGCCCGTGTAGTTGTTTATCTCGGCCGCGATTATGCCCGCGACTAGCGTGCCATGTCCGTTTTGGTCAAGCGCCAGGCTGTCGTCCGAGAAGACGTCGTAGCCGCACCAGTCGTCTATTAGCCCGTTGTTGTCGTCATCAATTCCATTTATTACTTCAGAGGCTTTGTTATACATCGAGCCGACGAGATCTGGATGCAGAATAGCCGTGCCCGAGTCTATTACGGCGACCTTAATTACGGACTGGGGGTTGTAACGAGCGTTGGCGGCCGGCCATCGTATATCGATGCCCGCCGGCCCCGATTTTCCGTTCACGGTTTGTCCGGTGTTATTCAGATACCACTGCTTCGTGTAATCGGGGTCGTTCGCGCTGCTAATTTTTCTGGCTTGGTCTGGCTCCGCTGTTTCTACACCGACTTCGGACTTAAGCTTTTCGCAAAGACTGGTGCTTGTGCTTAAGGTGCTATCGAAGGAGTATACGTGTATTTTGAAGAGTTTTATTTCCTTCAGCAGTGTAAGGTTGTATTTCTCTTCAATCGAGGATCGTTCCGCGGTTGTTACGTCCGGCTTGAACCGCACGAGGATTCGGTCGGGAATCGGTTCGCCGGCCAACGCAAAATTAAAAATCAAGGCGCAGAGCATCAGCAGGTGCGAGGAAAGGCTCTTTTTCATGGGTATTCGGTTTCAAGCTAACCCCTTAGGGGGTCTCTAGCGGTGTTGCCTAACTTATTTATATTACGGGGCCGCTTGGCTCCTGAGGCGATAGAAGTGGGTGGAGGAATCGAGTGGGGGCAGTTCGACGCGAAGGACGCCGCCGGGATAGGTGATCATCGGCGCGGAGAGTGCGCGGTTGGTCCACGTGTTGAGGTTGGTGGATTCTTGAACGGTGACATCGAGAAGGAAGTTGCCGTTGGTGCCGCGGCGCAGGGTGGGGCTGCCGACCGCGAGATCGCGCATCTGGTCGGCGGTGTAATAGGCGCCAAGGTCGGGAATCATGGCCAGGAGGCGGGTCCACTCCTCGGTGGAGTCCACCGCCGGATCGAGGCCGAAGACGGACAGGTAGGTCTCCAAGGCGTCGGAGATGGTGTCGCCGTCGGAATCGGGCGAAGTGGGGCTGATGGTGATGGTGAGTGTGGCTACGGTGCTCAGTGCGGAGCCGAACGCATTCGAGACCAGGCAAGTGTATTTGGCCTCATCCAAGAAGCGGACATTGGACAGGGTGAGGGTGCTGGAGGTCGCGCCGGCGATATTGCGGCCGTTTTTGCGCCACTGATAACTCAAGGAACCGGTGCCCGAGGCGGTGACGCTAAAGGTGGCGGAAGCGGCCGGGTTGACTGACTGGGAAGAGGGCTGGGCGGTGATGGCGGCGGGTATGTTTACCGTGAGCGTGGCGGTGCCCGAAGTGACGGAGCCGGCGGCGTTGGTCACGACGCAGGTGTAGTTGCCCGCGTTGGCCGCCTGGGCTGAGGCGATGGAATAGGAAGCCGAGGTGGCGCCGGATATGGGGCTGCCGTTGAAGCGCCATTGGTAGGTGGGGGCGGGTGTGCCGGTGGCCGCGACGCTGAAAGTTGCGGAGGCATTCTGCAGCACGGTCAGCGAAGTGGGTTGAGAAGTAATGGCCGGTAGAGTTTGAACAATAAGCGTGGCTGCGGTTGTTAACAGTAGTTCATCGGGATCGCTTACTATACAAGTGTAGTTGCCTGCGTCGGTGCTAGTGACGGCAGCTATAGTATAATTAGCCGAGGTGGCACCGGGAATAGTAATGCCATTTTTGCGCCACTGATAGCCAATTGGATCTACGCTTGTAGCGAATACGCTAAAGGTAACGCTATTGCCTAGGACTATTGCTTGTGAGGCGGGCTGCGTGCGGATAGTGAGATTGGTTTCAGGGTATACCGTTAGATTTGCGGAATTTGATACTACCGAGCCGACCGAATTTGATATCAGGCAGGAATAACTTCCGGCATCCGTCAGAGACACTGAAGCGAGAGATAGGGTAGACGTGGTGGCCCCTGGAATATCGACGCCATTTTTGCGCCATTGATAGCTTGGGGAAAGTGTGCTGGAAACGGATACCAAGAAGCTTGCGGTTGCGCCCAAAAAGTTGGTAACCGCAAGAGGCTGAGATGTAATTATTGGAGCGGATGGAATTAAAGCCAATCCATAAACATGTTCCCAGCCGCCACCGATTGTGTTCCATCGTTGATTGCCGGGTAATATCGGAATATTGCGCTGGCCGAAGCGATTATCGCCCCAGCTTACTACACTGCCGTCGGTCTTTATGGCATATGCTGTCAAAGCTGTAGCATAAATTGAAGTAACGTTATCCAAGCCTGCGGGAATGTTTAGTTGCCCGTAAGTGTTGTCTCCCCAAGCTACCACAGTGCCATTGCTACGAAGGGCCAAACCAAAGCTGTCTCCGGCTGCGATCTTCGAGATGTTGGATAATCCGATTGGCGGGAAATTGGTAATCGCGCCCCAGGCGGCCACCGTGCCGTCATTTTTAAGCGCCATTGTCCAATGGCCGCCAGCAGCCACCGCAATCGCATTATTTAATCCCGCGGGCACAGTTTTTTGACCAAAGTCTCCGCGTCCCCAACACACTACGGTGCCATCATTTTTTAAAGCCACACCATGCATGTTTCCGGCGGCTACGGAGATGAAGCTTTGATTGGTAGGAGTTTGTGTAATTTGAGCTGAATCATTGGCCCCCCAGGAGACCAATGTTCCGTTGCTTCTTCTGGCAACTGTCCAATTCCAGCCCGCGTCTATATCTATAACACTGGAAAGGCCGGCTGGCACTTGGGTGATTCCTTGGGTTCCGTTGTTATTTCCCCAAGCGACTACGGTGCCATCGGATTTAAGTGCCACACTGTGGTTATAGCCTCCTTCGATCTTAGTTAAGCTATCTAGCCCCGAGGGAGTATTTAATCTGCCCTCCGCGGAGTCCGTTCCCCAGCCGTAAGGTGAAAAAGGCTTTAGGACTTCTAGTAGATAACCTGATTGGTTTGGAGATGGTGCATCTTGCGGAGCATCGTTCCATTTGCGTGGATAAACTGAACCACTTGGATAAATGTAAACATAATCCTCTTGGCTGTTGGATGCGCTTGGCTCTCCGGCTGCCCAGTTGTTAGTTGTTATTATGGTTCCGTCCAGCCACTTCCAGGTTCCTTCTGATTCAGTGTCGGTGAGGCCCAGCCATAGAAAAGGCCAAGAGCCTGCTCGGGTGAGCAAGTTCTCTAAGTGATTGATCTTCGCTTGAGTATCAATAATAGCCAGTCGCCCCCCGCGTGCCTCCGCATCCGTCTTTGCTTGGGTCCATGTAAACGATCCATTTACTATTTGGTAGGACGGCGCGGCCACATTAAATATTTGGATCGCAGTCGCGCGATCAGAATATGTGCCGTCTCCCAATTGCGCAGATTGATTGGTGCCTTCTCCCCAAACCGAGCCGTCGGCCTTTAAATATAGACTATGATTTTGACCTGCGGCAATCGCGCTCACATTAGTCAAGACTTGTATTGGTGTAGAAGTGCCTGAAGTTACTCCAGCGACATTCACCCTTCCTGCTCTCCACGCGGTTCCGTCTGTTTTTAGGAATAAACTTGAGAACTGGTTTGTGGAGATTGCTTGAACGCCAGTCATGACTTGCACGGGGGTGGCTCGAGCTGTTGTTCCACCGTCACCCAACTGGCCCCAGCTATTTTCACCAAAAGCCGCAACGGAACCATCGTCTCTTAATAGCAGGCTGTGATTCCAAGTTGCAGATATAGCTTTTACGCCTGTGGCTATCTGGCTGGCATAGGTTTGGTTGACAGTGAGTGAACCATTTCCTGAATAACCAGTGCCACAAAACCAAACTGTCCCGTCTGTTTTTAAAAATAAACTGTGGCTTAAACCTGCAGCTATGGCTTTTACGCCCGTGAGTGCTTGTCCTGAGGTGCTCAACACTTGCGCGGGAGCAGACTTACTTTGAGTGGAGTTGTCGCCTAATTGGCCATTTCCATTTACTCCGGTAGCCCAGACGGTGCCGTCGGTTTTTAGGAAAAGACTGTGTTGGACGCCCGCTGCCACCGCCTGAACCCCAGTCATTATTTGAACGGGGGTTAGGCGATTGGTCGTATTGCCGAGTCCAAGTTCCCCTGAGCCGTTGAAGCCGCAGCCCCACGCTGTGCCGTCGTCTTTTAATATAAGCGAATGGGAGTATTGGGTAGAGATGGCGCGAACGCCGGACATGACCAAGGAGGGATATAAGAGCCTTGTCGCCGTGCCTCCGCCCACCTGGCCGGAGCCATTGTCTCCGCAGCTCCAGAGTGTGCCGTCTGCCTTTAGGATGAGACTATGCAACGAGCCTGCTGCAATGGCGGGTTGCGCGGATAGGGGCCGCGTTGCGCTGATGGCGAGCGCGGCAATCAGCATAATTGCTGCGCACAGCTGGCCAACGCACGAAGCACGGCATGGAAAATGATGAGCTGGGGATTGGTTCATAAATTGTAAAATACCGGCGCTTTAGGATAAATGCCCTATAGAGGTTGCAGGTGGGATAAGGCGCCGAGAACTTGTCCAATTACGCATCGATCTAGGCGTAAAAAGTCAATTAAATTACGCCATGATCATGACGCATGTCCTTGATCCCGCTTATCGCCGACCGATTGCGGGCATTGCGTTTAAGGCATGAGCTAACGCAGGAAGAGGCTGCGGAGCTAATGGAGCTTAGCCTGCGGTTTTATCAGTTGCTTGAATCGGGGCGAAAAAAGCAGATCTGGCTCGAGACCGTAGAGCGCGCCGCGGCGGCCTATGGTTTGGCCGCAAGCGATTTGATAGGTTCGCAGTTACCTGAACATTCTCACGTGCAACGTGTGCTGGCGGAGAGCAGTGTTCATTATAAACGGCGCCGACGGGGGCCTTATGGCGGAACGTCGGCTGAATAATACAAAAAACCCGCCGCGGAATTCGCGGCGGGCTAGGCGGATAAGCGCTTGCTTTTCCGAATAAGTTACTGGGTGAACAGATCCGTCGGGGTGCGGGCGAAGAACTCTTCCATGTAGGCGGTGGTGGCCTTGCCTTCCATGAAGGTCGGGTCGCTCATGATCGCCTTTTGGAGCGGGATGGTGGTCTTGAT
>JAIXQK010000072.1 GCA_027485795.1 Oxalobacteraceae bacterium | reverse complement strand
ACGCCACTCTTTCAGATACGTGCGCTGTGCAAGACCTACCGCACCGGCAGTACCGAGGTCCGCGCGCTGCAGGATATTGATCTGGACATTTATCCGGGTGAATTCATCGTTCTGCTTGGTCCATCGGGTAGTGGCAAGTCAACACTATTAAACATCTTGGGCGGGCTCGACCGCCCTTCTTCGGGTAGCGCGCATTTCGCCGACCATGAATTGATCGGTGCCAGCGATGACGATCTGACGCGTTACCGGCGCGAGCATGTCGGTTTCGTGTTTCAGTTCTATAACCTGATGCCGAGCCTGACCGTTCGCGAGAATGTGGAGTTAGTTACCGACATCGCCGAACACCCGATGACTGCCGCCGAGGCGTTGCTGTTAGTCGGGCTGGGCGATCGACTCGATCATTTTCCGTCGCAACTATCGGGGGGCGAGCAGCAGCGGGTTGCAATCGCGCGTGCCATCGTCAAGCGGCCCGCCGTTTTACTGTGCGACGAGCCGACCGGCGCGCTCGACTATCAAACGGGTAAACGGGTACTGGAGGTGATCGAGCAGATCAATCGTGAACTACACACCACCACGATTGTGATCACGCACAATGCCGCGATTGCCGGCATGGCAGATCGTGTGCTGTATTTGGGCGACGGTCGGCTGCAAAAAATAAGCATCAACGAGCATAAGCTCAGCCCGGCCGAGTTGTCGTGGTGAGTTCGCACTCATCTTAGTGAACTTGCCCCCGACATGACCGCGCTCGACCGAAAGCTACTGCGCGATCTGCAACGACTATGGAGCCAAGCGCTGACGCTGGCGCTGGTGGTCGCTGCTGCCGTGGCAGGTTTCATTACCACCTACAGTGCCTACGACTCGCTGCAGTATTCACGCGACCGTTATTACGCCGCTGGCAAATTCGCTGACCTGTTTGCGGATCTAAAACGCGCCCCCGATCGCGTGATGCAACAGCTGGCCCAAGTGCCGGGCATTGCGTCGCTTGAGACCACCGTCTTACGTGACGTGCAGATCAGCATCCCCGGTGTCAGCGACCCCATTATCGGCAAGTTAATCGGGCTCGATCCGAAACGGCCGCCAGAAATCAATCGTGTGTTCCTTCGCAGCGGTCGCATGATTTCCGGCCACAGCAGCGGCCCGCGAGAGGTACTGATCTCGGAAGCCTTTGCGATCGCGCGTGGTCTTGAGCCGGGTGACCATCTGTTCGCACTCATCAACGGCAAACGTGAACGGCTACTGGTTGCCGGAATAGCGCTATCACCCGAATTCATCTTTGCAGGATTTTCAGGCGCACCCGACTTGAAGGGTTATGGTGTGTTCTGGCTGGATAAAAAAGCACTGGCCAGTGCCTACCAGATGGATGGCGCTTTCAATCATGTGAATCTTCGCCTCGCACCCGGCGCAAAACAGGATGAAGCCATTGCTGGCATCGACCACGTGCTAAAACCGTGGGGCGGTATACGCGCCTATGGCCGCGATGAGCAGCTTTCCTACACCCGCGTGGAATCGGAAATCAAAGAACAACGTGTGCTGGGTACGCTGTTGCCTGCGATTTTTCTAGCGATTGCCGCTTTTCTGCTGAATGTGGTGCTGGGGCGGCAGATACTGATGCAACGTGAGCAGATCGCTGCACTCAAAGCACTCGGCTATGACAACGCGCGTATTGGCTGGCACTACATCAAGCTGGCGCTGGTAATTGTCGCGTTGGGTGTCGCCTTGGGTATGGTTGTCGGCACATGGCTGGGCGAAATGCTGACAACGCTCTATCGCAAGAGCTTCAGCTTTCCAGAGTTTTATTTCCGGGTTCGACCTGCTTTATTCTTGATTGCGCTGTTTACTACCGTCTGCGCCGCGCTGGCGGCGACATGGCAGGCGATTAAAAGCAGTGTTCAGCTGGCGCCCGCCGAGGCGATGCGCCCACGCGCACCGGGCGTGTATCGCCCCACATTCATTGAGGTACTTGGCTGGGGCGCAGCTTTCTCGCCAAGTATGCGGATGGTATTCCGCAATATGCAACGCAACAGTATTCGAGCGGCCTTAACAGTGCTGGGGGTTGCCGCATCGATCGCTGTGCTAATTAGCGGCACCTTCTGGGGTGATGCAATCGACCTGCTGCTGGACACACAATTTCGGCAGGTACTGCGCGCCGACATTAGTGTCGGCCTGGTTGAACCGAGAAATATTGATGCACTGTATGCGCTGGCGCGACTGCCGAATGTATCGGCTGTTGAAGCTGGACGATCAGTACCTGTGCGCCTGGTGAATCAGCACCGTCATTGGCGCGGCATGATTCAAGGTCGGCCCAGTGTTCCTCTTTTGCACCGGGTGGTCGGCCTGGATAAGCACGCAATCAGTCTACCGACAGACGGCCTGTTATTAACCGATCGACTGGCGCGTAAGTTAGGCGTGCGGATCGGCGAGAAGGTGATGGTCGAAGTTGAAGAGGGTCAGCGTGAGACCTTGATGCTACCGGTTGTTGCAGTCGTCAGCGAGTTGATGGGAATGAGTGCCTATATTGAACGGCGCAGCCTGAATCATCTGCTGAACGAAGGTGATGTATTGAACCGGGTCACGCTGTTGGTCGATCGAGGCCATGAAGCCGAGCTGTTACAACGTATGCAGCAAATTCCGGTGGTGGCCGCGGCATTCAGCAAATCGGCATTGCTGGCGAATGTGCAAGGGATCACCGCACGCAATTTGCGAATTATCACGGGGATACTGACTATTTTCGCTTCAATTATCGCAGTCGGTGTGGTCTACAACCAAGTGCGTGTTGCACTTGCTGAACGCGCGTGGGAACTGGCGAGTTTGCGTGTACTTGGTTTTACACGTGCTGAGGTGTCGAAAATCCTGCTAGGTGAGATCGTGCTTGAGATTGCACTTGCGGTTCCGATTGGCATGTTGGGCGGACTGTTACTGGCAAAAGGCATGGTCGCCCTGATCGAAACCGATGAGTTTTTCTTGCCAGCACAGGTTCAAACCTCGACTTACGCCTATGCAGTGCTGTGCGTCGTGATTACCGGGTTGATTAGTGCAGCGATTGTCAACCGCAAGATTCGCGATCTTGATCTGGTGGGTGTACTGAAGACCCATGAGTAGATGTACTTTATCCAATGAAGATCCTCGCTAAAGAATATGAAACAAAAGCTCGGACTACTGGCGGCATTGATTGTTTTCCTGGCCATCCTTGGTTGGGCGTTTTATCCAAAGCCATTCGAGGTAGATGTCGCAGAAATTTATCTAGGCAACTTCGAGCGCACGATCGAAGAAAGCGGTAAAACCCGGTTGCGTGATCGCTATGTGGTGTCTGCACCCGTTGCAGGAAAACTCGCCCGCTTGACGGTACGCGAGGGGGATGTGGTCCAAGCAGGTCAAATCGTTGCGCTGATTTGGCCAGCGCCACCACCTCTGCTCGACGAGCGCCGCCTGCAAGAACAACGCGAGCAAGTCGCGGCGGCAGAAGCCAGCGTCGCGCGTGCCAAGGCAGGTCTGCAAAAATCGGAACTGGTGCTATCACAAGCTGAAGCAGATTTACGGCGCAATGAGTCATTGGCAGCGCGCGGATTTATCTCACCTATACAAATCGAGAATGCTCGATCAATCGCGCAACAGCGGCAACGCGAGCGAGAGGTATCCACACAGGAAACCAAGTCCGCGCTTCATCAACTTGCGCAACTGCGTATCGCATTACAGCGTGTCAGCGGAACTGAGCCGCTCGCCCGGCAAGTGGTAGCAGTCAAAGCACCGAGTAGCGGGCGAGTTGTCAAGCTAAGGCAGCAAAGCGAAGCCATACTGGCGGCGGGTGCTAATTTGCTGGATGTGGGTGACCCGAGGGCGATCGAGGTGATCGTGGAATTGCTGACTGAAGATGCAGCACAGGTGAAACCGGGCGCACTCGCCACGCTCAGCAACTGGGGCGCACCGACCAAGCTTCAGGCGCGCGTGCGTCTGGTGGAACCATCGGCATTTACTAAAGTGTCTGCACTCGGCGTAGAAGAGCAGCGGGTGAATGTCATACTCGACATTACCTCGCCGCCCGAGGAATGGCAGACGCTGGGCGATAACTACAAGGTCGATGTCATGATCCCCGTGCAAAGCGCCACAAACGTGATGCTGGTACCTGTCGGTTGCCTGTTCCCTCGGGGCAGTCGCAGTGGCCTGTTTGTGTTCGACCGAGGTCGCGCCCGCATTAATGAGGTTGAACTGGTGGCGCGCAATGGGCGCGAGGCTTGGATAAAAACCTCGTTAAAAGCGGGCACCAAAGTGATTGCATATCCCCCCGCCGGTTTGAATGATGGTGATAGCGTGGATATCATCGAATGAATATCATCGCCTGTGCTTAGTGAACAGTGGGTGCCTGATGAAGGCTTTATGCTGTCGATGGTGAGCATAGAACTGGTGCTTGATAAATTGCACCACTGCCAGATAACTGATGACCAACACGATCAGCACACCAAAAAACTGCGGGGGTAGCGGCACAAAACCGAAATAGGTACCGAGCGCGGTAAAGGGCAATAGGATGGCTAGCGATATAGCCATCAGTGAAGTCATGGCAAGTAAGGGGTGCGGGCGACTTTTCAGCGGATTGCCGCGGGTACGAATAACAAAGATCACCAGTACCTGCGTACACATCGATTCGATAAACCAACCTGT
>JAIXQK010000051.1 GCA_027485795.1 Oxalobacteraceae bacterium | reverse complement strand
TTGCAAGCGAATCCCTTCGATCCCCGTCGAGAGCCAAACTGTTGGCTCTCTCCGCTCCTGAAATGAAAATGCCCACACACGGTGGGCTTTTGGGTACTGGCGCGGCTGGCGGGGATCGAACCCACGACCCTTGGCTTCGGAGGCCAATACTCTATCCACTGAGCTACAGCCGCATCTGAGAGGCGCCGCGAAGGATACCGGTTTTCAATCGGGCAGTCCATGAAACGCCGACTCGAGAGGAATCGATTTCCGCGATTCGTCTATAATTTCGGGCTTTGCATGTCTTGCTGGCTTTATGCCACCACCCAACGAGGAAATCATGAGTGACGCCCACAGTGAATCGCCCATCAAAACGCCGAACCAGCTAATCGCTGTGATCGTCGCCTCTTTCGTCGTACCTATAGCGACAATTCTGCTGCTGGTGAATTTCGTTGGAAACACCTCGAAACTAGGCGCCGACAGCGCGTCACAGTCTCCCGAGGCAGTTGCTGAACGTATTCGCCCGGTGGCCGACGTCAGCTTTACGATGCCGGATCAGCCAGAGGGCGCACCGGCTCACGCTGCGGCTGGAGGTGCGGTGGCGCTGAAATCCGGCGAGCAGGTCTATAACGCTGCATGCGCAGCCTGCCATGGCGCAGGGGTTGCCGGCGCTCCCAAGAAGGGTGACTCAGGTGCCTGGTCGGCACGTATCGGTCAAGGCTATGACACGCTGGTCTCACACGCGATCAAAGGCATTCGCGGTATGCCCGCCAAGGGCGGTAACGCCAGTTTGGATGACATTGAAGTCGCGCGCGCCGTAGTTCATTTGGCCAATGCCTCTGGCGCGAAGTTCAAAGAGCCTGCAGCAAAATAATGTGTCTGCTGACCATGGCGTCGTCGAGTGCCGACGCCTAGTGGTCTCTCTGCCGCACAAATAGCCAGGCTGCTGCGGCCGCCGCAAGCGCCAACAAAGCGGGCTTCAGCAAACGACTGCCACGAGCGCGCCCGAATAGCCATGGCACTACGGTGGCGACTAGGGACATCCGCTTGTGCGCCAGCACAAACTTCAACAAACCAAACAGCTGCCCCCCGACTGCCTTGGGTTTGGCCGCCTCCTTCAGCGCCACTCTGGCCTGAATAATCTCTAACCGATAAAGCGCGCCTTGTAACATCAGCAGCTTGCAACGCGCCTCACGCTCTGCACGGCTCATACTTTTTGCTCCGTTTCGTCATGCTGATCCAGCAGCGCAGCGCGGTCTTTTTCTAGCTCGGCGAGCGTGGTCGGCAATCCGATTTGTCCACTGGCGATTATGCTGCGCGCTTTCCAGAGCATGCCTAAGGTCAGCAGCAAGTAAGCCAAAAACAGAATCAGCAGAATACGCCAGCCCATCGCATCCCACGCCAGCGCGACAATCATGGCGGATAGACTTAATAGCGCGAACGCTGCAGCTAGCACGGCCAGCGCCCCGAGCAGCAGCGCGCGCAACACCGCGTCGCGCGCATCGGCCAACTCCATAACCGCCATCGACAAACGCACCCCAATCAGTTTGAGCACGCTCGTGATCATGGTGCCGACGTTTGAAGCAAGGCCGCTAGCGGGCGGCTCGGCCGATGCGTTCATTGCTCAGCGCCGTGCGATCAGCATGCCCACCAACAGGCCGACGGCTCCCGCAATGCCGATGGCGCGCCAAGGATACTCATGCACATACTCATCGGTGTCATGGGCAATCTTGCGTCCTTTTTGAACTGCGGCGTCCTGCAAGTCATGCGCACGCGTGATCGCATGATCCAGCATCTTCATACCCTTCGAACGCAACTCTTCTGCTTTGGCGCCGCCGGCACCAGTCGCCTCATCAAACAAAGCCTGAGCATCGCGCACCAGTGCTTTGAGATCATTGCGGGCAGTCGTGGTCGTGGAATCGGACATCGGGACTCTCCTTGGAAGAAACGAGCTGAAGATCATACGCCTGCATGGTCGTCACCCAAACAAAGACCATGCCCATTACTCAAGCAAGACCGTAACGAATTTTGTACCAGAGGATTCCTATCCACTCGTGCAATGCATAGCTACTGGTCTCCAATTCACTGGCCTTCGGAATGAAACTCGCGATATCAATCGGTCGCCGTCCAAGAAACCGAGTGGGTGCAACAACAACCTCAAACCCCGCCGCCACAAACGCACGCTTAGCACGCGGCATATGCATAGCGTCAGTTACCAACAAGATACGGTGCACGCCGACGGCGGCTAATTGCTGCGCAGCATGCTTGGCATTTTCTGCTGTGTTGTCGGATGTTTGCTCTTGCCAACGGACCGTCACACCAAAATCCTCACGAAGTGTGCGCGCCATCAATGCTGCTTCGCTTTCGCCGAGTGTATCTGGGGCACCGCCACTGGCCAGCACCGGAAGACCGGTCAGACGATGCAGCCGTGCGCCGTGCCGCAAGCGCATCAGGGTCGCGCTGGAGGGTTGGTCGCGACCGGCATCTTCCGGCGCGTTGTATAACCTGCCGCCACCCAGAATCACGATGGCATGGGCATCACTTTGCAGGGGGTCGACCAAGGGTAAAGCAGCGCGCTCCAACGGCGCAACCAACAAGCGCGAACCTGCTTGCGTCGAGAGGCCGATCAAGAGCAGCGCTGCCAGCGCGACGATTACTCGCCCGACAACGCGCCAGCGATACGCCAGCCAGCTGCCGAGTAGGGCAAGCAGTACTAGCGATAGGGGCGGCAACACCAGCGCGGCAACCGCATTGGTAACTAACCAGGACAGACTCACAGCGGCTCAGGCCTCCGAAAAAGATCGTCGTCAAATGGCCGCAGCGCTAGGCTGCTCGACACTGAACCGACGGTTGGGTACAATTCGCCCCTTTCGCGCGCCGCAAGCGCTCGATTGGAGCGGTAGTTCAGTTGGTTAGAATACCGGCCTGTCACGCCGGGGGTCGCGGGTTCGAGCCCCGTCCGCTCCGCCAGTTTCTCAGATGCCCACCTTGCGTGGGCATTTTCATTTCCAGGAGCGGAGAGAGCCAACAGTTTGGCTCTCGACGGGGATCGAAGGGATTCGCTTACAAGCGAATCCGCGGCCCGCAGCATGTGGGCGAGCCCCGTCCGCTCCGCCAGTTTCTCAGATGCCCACCTTGAGTGGGCATTTTCATTTCCAGGAGCGGAGAGAGCCAACCGTTTGGCTCTCGACGGGGATCGAAGGGATTCGCTTACAAGCGAATCCGCGGCCCGCAGCATGTGGGCGAGCCCCGTCCGCTCCGCCAGTTTCCCAGATGCCCACCTTGTGTGGGCATTTTCATTTGTTTTCTACTGCGGGGTCGGCAATGGCTGCTGCCGTTCATGCTGCACGAGTATCCAGGGCTTCACCACGGCCGTCCATAGCAGAGCATCTTGTTGATGCCAGCTGCCGGCCTGCTCATCTGTGACTTTTTTCACTAGGCCGGCGTTCATCCAGCTGAGCACGCTGTCCTTGTCATCGGCAGCGATGCGTGCGCCGACGTCAACTAGGTCGAGCTCACCAGCGACCCAAATCACGCTGCCACTGGCATAGAAACGTTCGAGCTCTGTCCAGTGCATCTGCGCAGTCTGCTCATTGAGCTCGTTGCGTAGTGATGCAAGAATTTTTTCATTGATCATGATGCAGGTTCAGTAGTGCGGCGGCTTCTCATTCGCGGACAGTGCGTCAGGCGTACGCGCATGGACGTCTGCCAATCGTTTCGCCAACGCCACGCAGAGTGCGTCGAGTTCGTCTAGCTTGACTTGCTGTTGGTAGACCGTCTGGTTCAGCACGTCCAACAAGTATTCCTGATGCGCGAGCTTGCTCTCGATATGGATCAGTCGCTCTTCCATCTGCTTCCTCTCATGGCATTCTTGATTTACCGCGGCATGCATCCGAACAGTATTTCACTTCGGCCCAGTTCGCCGCCCATTTTTTGCGCCAGGTGAAAGGGCGTCCGCAGGTGACGCAAGTCTTTACCGGCAAATCGTGCGGGTTGCGGAAACCGGTTCGCGGCTTCTTTTCCACGATTACGCCGCTTTAGGCTTCTGTAACAGCGCTTTCAAGTTTGCCAGCCTGTCTTGTGGCGTCATCGGCGCCTCATCCGATGACAGCGCATTTCCCTCTAACAGTTGCATCTCCTGAATGAAGCGCGAGGGCTCGCACGGCGTACTGTCTCGTGCGCGCTTACGCTGCTTGCACCAAGTGATCGTCAGGCTACGCTGCGCGCGCGTGATGCCGACGTACATCAAGCGACGCTCTTCTTCGATGCGCTGCGCGAAAGATTCAGGTGGCGCATCAGGATCGCCCTTGTGCGGCAAAATGCCCTCTTCCACGCCCACCATGAAAACATGGCCAAATTCGAGTCCTTTCGCTGCGTGCAGCGTTGACAGTCGAACCGCGTCGGGTTCTTCATCGCGACCCTCCAGCATGCTCATCAACGCGACCATTTGGGTCAACTCCAGCAACGATTTTTCTTCTGACAGTCCCTGCGCTCCACCACGGCCCTTTTCCTTTAGCCAGCCGGTGAAATCAAGCACGTTTTGCCATTTCTCTTGCGCTTGCTTGTCATCGAAGGTGTTGTACAGATACTGCTCGTAGTCGATCGCCTTCATCATGTCGTCGAGCACTGCCCCCGCGTGGTCACCACCACTAACTTCATCTGCGCGCGATGCGCGCGCCTCAAGCTGTTGGATGAATTCACAAAACTCTCGCAGCGGGGTCAACTGGCGATCGCTCAAGCGCGCTTCAAGACCGCCCTTGTAAGCTGCCTCAAACAGCGAGCAATTCCATTGCCGAGAGAATTCGCCAAGCACTTCGAGTGTCGCTTGACCAATACCTCGCCGCGGCGTTGTCACTGCGCGGATAAACGCGGGATCATCATCGCCATTCGCAATCAGACGCAAATAGGCGACGATGTCCTTGATCTCTGCTCGGTCGAAAAAACTTTGCCCGCCCGACATCACATAGGGAATACGCTCACGCCGAAGGGTTTTCTCAAGCATGCGCGACTGGTGGTTGCCACGATAAAGAACAGCGTAGTCTGAGAATCGGGCACGCCGCTCGAATTTATGTACCGACAAGAGAACGGCAACCTGATCAGCCTCAGCCTCATCATCGTCCATCGCATGCACTTGAATGGGATCACCGATGCCATGCTCCGACCAGAGCGATTTTTCGAATACCTTCGGGTTGTTTCCAATGACTGCATTAGCGGCATTGAGAATGCGGTTGCTTGAGCGGTAGTTCTGCTCCAGCTTGATTAGTTTTAACTCGGAGAAGTCCTGCTGCAAATTGCGCAGATTATCAATCGTGGCGCCGCGCCAGGCATAGATCGCTTGATCATCGTCGCCGACAGCAGTGAACATCGGTTTTTTGCCAAGGCCTGTCACCAATAACTTCAACAGTTCATACTGGCAGGTATTCGTATCTTGGTACTCATCAATCAGCAAATACCGTAAGCGGCGTTGCCAACGATCGCGCGCCGCCTCATCGGCACGAAACAGCTCTACCGGCAGACGGATCAGGTCATCAAAGTCAACCGACTGATAGCTGGCCAATGTGGCGATGTAATTGCGATAAACACGCGCAGCTTGCGCCTGCGTTTCATCTTGAACCTGGCTTAATACTTGATCTGGCGACAGCAGCGCATTTTTCCATAACGAGATCTGCTGTTGCAGGCGACGGATTAGCGCTTTATCGGTCGTCACCGCTAAGTCTTGGACGATAGCAAAACAATCGTCGCTGTCCATAATCGAAAAACGTTCTTTTAGTCCCACTGCTGCTGCTTCACGACGCAGAATCTGAACACCCAGCGAGTGAAAGGTAGATACGGTCAGTTGCTTGGCTTGGCCTGGCGCCTGCAGTAACTTGGCGACGCGCTCGCGCATTTCCAAGGCCGCCTTGTTGGTGAACGTAAGCGCGGCGATATTTCGCGGTTCGTAGCCACACTGCTCGATCAGGTGCGCAATCTTGGCAGTAATGACGCGCGTTTTACCCGAGCCAGCGCCTGCGAGCACCAGGCAAGGCCCATCGACATGCCGGACTGCGGCATGCTGTTGCGCGTTCAAACCAGAGGACATGAAAAATGAGGCGGGGAATAAGCGATGGCGCGTCATTGTATCGAATTCCGCTGGGCATAGTCGTTCTATCTGGCCGCGTAACGCGTGGTAAAGTGAAACGATCGGAACGCGTTGCAACGCCAATGAAATTCACGCACCTTGTCGAAATCAATATGCCGGATAACCCGCTTGTGATGATCATCACGCGGGAGCAGTTATGGCGCGGCCTGGTATTACGTGCTGAACAACCGACCTTATTTGTGATTGGCCTTGACGCATGCGAGATTACTTCACGCACGGACGATGCCTTATCACGCACACTGCGTTTCGGCGCGCTTCTAGTATGCGATGAAGTGACATTTACACCCCACCAACTGGTGCATTATCACGTGCCGCAACAGGCGTCGATTCCAGCGTCTGATTTGACCATGACGATTGAAGAGCCGCAGCCAGGCGCTTTATTTGTCCGCTTCGAATATGACGATCACAATGACGCCTTGGAGACGGATGAAGAGTCGTTTTATAACGGCTTCCGTCGCGAAGCCTACAAAGAAGCGGACATTGACACGGTTCGGGTGATTCGTGAGCTCGCACAGCAAGGCGGGCTGGATGCGCCCATTCAATAAACTGGTAGCCGGCCAGTAGCACTCGCGGCGAATCGTGCCCCTCGTGCACCGGCTACTCGGTTGGCAGTACTGTTCATCAGCGGCTCGATCAAATTAATCAGCTTATATGTCGATCGGGTCAACTTCCAACATCCAGTTCACCCGTGTTTTTATCGATCTTAGCGCTTGCATCCACGGCCGTAAAAATGCCTGCAGCTGCGGACGTGATGCTGATTCAAGCAGCAGCTGCGCGCGCTCTATACCAGCAACTCTTGTCATCGCCATAGGCACTGGGTCGTTGATGCTCACCCCCTGATGCGGTAATAGCGCCCGTGCCTGGGTCAGAAAATCCAGCGCGAGTTGCAGATCTTTGGCCTCGGCGCGAAGTAGTGCTTGAAATGAATAGGGCGGTAGGTTGGCGCTGCGCCGTTCCGCTAGCATCGTATCGGCAAAACCTTGGTAGTCATGAGCGAGTAGCGCTTGGTAAAGAGGATGTTGCGGATACCGGGTTTGTATCAACACCTCGGATTGTGAAGTACCGTCATCATTGACTGTTGTCCTTCCTGCCCTCCCTGCGCGACCCGCAACCTGCATCAACTGTGCGAACAGGCGCTCACCTGCGCGATAGTCCTGCGAAAACAGGGCAGTATCCGGATTGATCACACCAACCAATGTCAGTCGCTGGAAGTCATGTCCTTTGGCGACCATCTGCGTACCCAGTAAGATATCGACCTCGCCGCGGTGTACCGCATCGAACGCTGCTTGCGCACTGCCCTTGCGACGGGTGGAGTCGGCATCGATCCGCATCACCCGCGCGTGGGGAAACACTTGCTGCAGGTGCTCTTCAACACGCTGAGTACCTCGCCCCAGCGGCTGCAAATCGACATTGCCGCAAGTGGGGCAAGCCGACGGGATTCGCAGCTCAAGACTGCAGTGATGGCAGCGTAAACGCCGCTCTGGCTTGTGCAACACCATGAACGCCGTGCAGCGTCGGCAATTGCTGATCCATCCACAGGCGTCGCAATGCATCACGGGTGCATAGCCACGCCGATTCAGAAATAGCAAGGACTGCTCGCCCTTTTCCAACCTCTGCTTCAGCGCTGCCAGCAATGGCGGCGAAAAGCCATCGGTTGCCTTATTGATCTCAGTATCGATCACCCGCACTTTCGGTAATTGCGCGTTTTGGGCGGCGCGCTGAGTCAGTTGAAGCCGTTGATATCTGCCGGTCGACACATGCAGCCAACTCTCTGCCGAAGGTGTTGCCGATCCCAGCACCACCGGGATCTGCAGCTGGTGGGCGCGCCACACTGCAAGATCCCTTGCTGAGTAGCGCAGACCCTCTTGCTGTTTATAAGATGGGTCGTGCTCTTCATCGATGATGATCATTTCCAGATGTGGCATCGATGACAGAACCGCCAATCGCGTTCCCAGCACGATGTCGGCTCGCCCGAGGTGTGCGGCGAGCCAGTGACGCAGGCGCTCACCTTCCGCCAATTGGCTGTGCAAGCTAACCACCTGAAGCGCTGGGAAACGCGCACGAACACTGGCCTCGAGCTGTGGCGTCAAATTGATCTCCGGCACCATGATCAGTACCTGCGCCGGACGGCCGTCATCGCGCGCTCTTTGCAGCACACGCTGGGTAGCGTTCAGATAAACCTCCGTCTTGCCACTACCTGTGACACCGAACAGCAGATATGCCTGATAGCCCCCAGCACTCAGGATGGCGTCGACCGCAATGTGCTGCTCGGGATTCAGCTGTGGCCGCTGGACGATGGTGTCAGGCATCGGCTGCGGCGGTGTCTGGGCCAATTTTTTCAGGCCACGGTCCAGCGCTACTGTGCTTTCGGTACGCAGACCTTTGGGCAAACTGGGAAGCGCGACCTCCCCAAGGGGTCGCTGGTAATACTCCGCAGCAAAGCGACAGAGTGAAATCCAATGGTCGCTCAGTGCCGGGAGCTGCCCGCGGACCTGAAGGAGCTGTCGCAGCTTTGCTGGCTCAATCTCGCTGCTGTCCTTGACAGCGATCACCAGGCCGATGGTCTGTCGGCGCCCAAACGGGACCAGCACCAACTGGCCCCTGATGGGCACTTGCTCTCCTTGGGTCGCTACCCACAGGTAATCGAAGGCGGTGTCCAGCGGCGCGTCAAGAACCACCGATAAGACCCGAGAACTCACGCCCCAAGCCTTTGCGAACTGCCAAGCCTCGATTGGGCCCTGTCGCCCCGCAGCAATTGGCGACGTAGTGGCCGCGTTGGGTCGGCAGAAACGCACAAGCCCAGGCCTGCGGCAGGGGGATCAACTTGAACGAGATTTTTAAGGTAATTCTTCAAAAGTTTTTTTTAATGATCGCCGCAAAAAGCCTTTTTTGGGCTATCCACAATTTTTGTGGATAACTTTGTGCGCAACTGGGGCTTGACATGCCAAAAGCGAGATTTCATGCGGCTTGCAACAAATTGCTCAACTGAAACGCAATCCGGCACTCCCAATAAAATCAAAGGGTTAGCTTGGGCTCGGACAAGGCAAAAAAATTTTCTGATAAATTTTTTCAGAATCTTGACATGAGCAGAATTTGTGAATAAGCGCAGCTCTCGGCCCAAAAAAACTTGCATAAATCGATTCAATCTGATCCATCCCGGGCAAACCTTGGTGCCTTGGCGAGGGTGTCAACCTGGGATTGACAAAGGATCTGTCAGCGACACACGAAAACCTGCTGCGGTACTCGGTCTGAGACCGAACACCGCCAGCCCAGAGTGTGGATAACTTTGTGAACAAGGCTTGTGCGAAGCAGAAAAAATAAGCGATGAGAAAACCATGCGCCTGAGAAGAATTTCCGTATGCCACTAACCAAACCACGAAAAATCAGATACTTACGGCGATTAATTACGGTCTGCGTTTAAACATCGCCGCAAGTGCTTGATTGGCTCCGCGGGTGGTTGGTCTGTGCATAAGTCGGCGGCCAACCAGCCGCCAAGACGTCGCAGCGCCTAACAGCGGCTGCCCGAGCTTAGGGAATCAGGCGCGCAGGGCTCGACTTATCTGGTGCACCGCATCCACCAACGCGTTGACTGACTCTGGCGGCGTAAATTGGGAAATACCATGACCGAGGTTGAACACGTGGCCGCTATCCGCTGTCGGCTTACCGAAGGAGTTCAGCAATCGCTCCACCTCGGCACGAATTTGCTCAGGTTTGGCAAACAGCACATTCGGGTCAAGGTTGCCCTGTAGCGCGACCTTATGCCCAACCCGCTTGCGCGCCGTTCCTAGATTAACTGTCCAGTCCAAGCCCACCGCGTCGGCGCCGCAATCGGCGATCTCTTCCAGCCAGAGCCCGCCGCCCTTGGTAAACACGATACTGGGGATGCGTACGCCCTCATGCTCGCGCTTTAGCTGGCGGACTACCTCCCGCATGTAATGCAGGGAGAAAGCTTGGTAGACACCGTCCGCCAGCGCGCCGCCCCAGGTATCAAACACCATAACCGCTTGGGCGCCGGCCTCGATCTGGGCATTCAGATAGGCAGCAACCGCAGTCGCATTCACCGACAAAATGTGATGCATGAGATCGGGCCGGTCGTACAGCATGGCCTTGACCAAGCGGAAGTCGTCCGAGCCACCGCCCTCGACCATGTAGCAGGCCAGCGTCCAAGGGCTGCCGGAAAAACCGATCAGGGGGACTCGTCCGTTCAGCTCACGCCGAATCTGGGTGACTGCGTCGAACACGTATTGCAACTTGCCGAGGTCCGGCGCATGCAGTGCGCGCACCGCTGCCTCATCACGCAGCGGGTGCGCGAAACGAGGACCCTCGCCCTCGGCGAACGACAAGCCCAAGCCCATCGCATCAGGCACGGTCAAGATGTCAGAGAACAAGATGGCCGCATCCAGCGCGTAGCGATCCAACGGCTGCAGGGTAACCTCGGTGGCATAGTCCGGATTCGTTGCCAAGCCCATGAATGAACCCGCCTTGGCGCGCGTGGCCCGGTACTCGGGCAGATAACGGCCCGCCTGGCGCATGAGCCACATCGGCGTGTAGTCAGTCGGCTGGCGCATCAGCGCGCGCAGGAAGGTGTCGTTTTTCAGGGGTGCGAAGGTCGTGGGCATCTGCGTGCGCTCAGGCTTGGAGAAGAGACTGCATTATCGTCGAAACTAGTCCCAATACCGCTGATATCGCAGTAAATGCTTGGGTGTATTCCCGGCATCCCGGGTTTTTCAGGGGGCAACCACCACCTCGACCCGGGCCTCTTCCAGTAATGCGCTTAGTGCGGCCGGTGGGTCAGCGTCGCAAAACAGTCGATCCATCTGCGATAAATGCGCCAGCCGTACCAAGGCCTGTCGAACGAACTTGTCCTGATCCGCGACCAGCCAGATCTCGCGCGACTGCTCGATGATGGCTTGCGCAACCTTGACCTCGCGCGAGTCAAAGTCCCGCAACGTGCCATCAGGCTCGATGCTTGATACCCCGATAATCCCGATATCGACCCGGAACTGGCGAATGAACTCAACGGTAGCCTCGCCGACAATCCCGCGGTCACGGCCTCGGACCACCCCGCCGGCCACGATCACCTCGCAGCTCGGCTGGCCGGCCATGATAGTCGCGACATTCAGATTGTTGGTGACCACATGCAAGCCGGTATGGTGCCGCAACGCCCGCGCCACTTCCTCGGTGGTGGTACCGATGTTGATCAGCAGTGAGCTCCCGGGCCTCACCCTCGCCGCCACCGCCGCCGCAATACGGCGCTTGGCCGCGATATTCATCACCTGACGCTGGCTGTAGTCGATGTTCTCGACCGAGGAGGGCAGTCCGACCCCACCGTGATAGCGGGCCAGCAGCCGCGCCTCTTCCATTTGCTTTACGTCGCGCCGAACGGTCTGAGGGGTAACGGCCAGCTGATGCGCGAGCTCCTCGACCGAAATCGTGACCTGACTCCGTACGGCGTCAAGAATGCTGCGCTGGCGAGGGTTCAAATTCATGGAGCGCAATCGAGAAGCAGTGATATCGTGATTAAAAGAAAAGAAACGAACATTTATACGGTTCGTTTTGTTGCTTTTTGTTCGTTTAGCGAATATCTTTGAGCAGAAACATCCTCAGGTCAACCCTGCCTTGAGGATTTTGCGGGATCGCGATCCGCCCTCCCTAAATTCCGGTAGCGTCAGAGCCACCCGCTCGAGCGACTGCACGGCGCAGTTCTCCGCTTCGCACTCAACCCCCGAGGTGAATGGCTCCATGATTCTGACGACTGATGTGCTGATCGTCGGTGGCGGCATCAACGGCGCTGGTATTGCGCGAGATGCTGCCGGCCGTGGACTTTCCGTCGTCCTGTGCGACAAGGACGACTTGGCGCAGCACACCTCATCCGCATCCACCAAGTTGATCCATGGCGGACTGCGCTATCTGGAACATTATGAATTCAACCTGGTGCGCAAGGCGCTGATCGAGCGCGAGGTGCTGTTGCGCGCAGCGCCGCACATCATGTGGCCGATGCGTTTCGTGATGCCGCATGACCGCGGACAACGACCCGCGTGGATGATTCGTGCCGGACTTTTTCTTTACGATGCACTCGCCAAGCGTGAAATTCTGCCGGGCTCGGGTGCCATCGACTTGCACACCCACCCCGCTGGCGAGCCGCTCCGGCCAGAGTTCAGTAAAGGTTTTATTTATTCCGATGGCTGGGTCGACGATGCCCGCCTCGTGGTGCTGAATGCGCTTGACGCTGCCGAACATGGTGCGCGGGTTTTAACGCACACCCGCTGCGAATCCGCGCGTCGTGTTGGCGACCGATGGCAGGCCCTGCTGCGCCAATCGGATGGCACCGTGCTTGAGGTCAGCGCACGCTGTGTGGTGAATGCTGCAGGGCCATGGGCTGCGCAATTCCTGCAAGATGCGATGACTACTAATCGCGGCGGTAAATCGCTGCGACTTATCAAAGGTAGCCATATCGTCGTGCGCAAGATGTTCGACCATCCCTATGCCTATATCTTCCAGAACCCGGATGGCCGTATTGTTTTCGTGATCAGCTACGAGCAAGATTTCACGCTGGTGGGTACCACAG
This sequence comes from Oxalobacteraceae bacterium, assembly GCA_027485795.1. GTDB lineage: Bacteria > Pseudomonadota > Gammaproteobacteria > Burkholderiales > Burkholderiaceae_D > Pernthalerella. The sequence continues at coordinate 11,427 of JAIXQK010000051.1, read as the reverse complement.
ACCTTGAGTACACCGGCGACACCAATCAGGTAGCAATTGATCAGAGTGAAATCGATTATCTGTGCCGACTGACCGAGCGCTACTTCCGGCAACCGATCAAGCCCGCCGATGTGATTTGGTCTTACTCGGGTGTAAGACCCCTACTGGAAGATGACTCCGTCAACGCCTCCGAAATCACGCGCGATTACCAGCTAACGCTCGAGGACGAGCAGGCGCCGCTGCTCTCTGTATTCGGCGGCAAGATCACCACCTTCCGCAAGCTGGCCGAAGAAGCGGTCGACATGATCGCCGCCAAGCTTGGTAATTCGCATGGCACCTGGACCGAGCACGCTTGTTTACCCGGCGGCGACCTCTACGGACCACCGCAAAATCGTGCAGTCCTCGAGTTCGAGGCTTTCGTCGGCGCGCTGCAGCAAAGCTACGGCTGGTTGCCGCCCAAGTTGGTCGCACGCTATGCGCGCGCCTATGGCACCCGCATTCACAGGCTGCTTGAGAACAGGACACGCCTAGCGGACATGGGCGAGGCGCTGGCCGAAGGGCTATACGAAGCGGAGTTAGAGTATTTGGTGAAAAACGAATGGGCATCATCCAGCGCCGATATACTGTGGCGTCGCTCAAAGCTGGGGCTGCACCTACCGGCCGATACCGCGCAGCGGATTGACCAGTGGCTCGCCCACAAAAAAGAAGAAAGCAGACAATTGACGACGGCTTAAAGCTGTCGCAAGAGGAGACGAATTGCACCTGGAACTACAGGGCGTGACCCGCAAGGTCGGCGCTGAAACCCACTTGTACGCAACTTCAGTGGAGTTGGCGCCGGGCGAGATCAATGTGCTGCTCGGACCGACTTTGTCCGGCAAGACCACCTTGATGCGTCTGATCGCCGGCTTGGATAAGCCGAACGAGGGGCGAGTAATCGCTGATGGTGTGGATGTCACCGGCGTGCCCGTACGCGAGCGCCATCTGGCGATGGTGTACCAGCAATTCATTAATTACCCATCGATGTCGGTGTTCGAGAATATTGCCTCGCCACTTCGTATCGCAGGCAAACTCAACGAGCAACAAATTCGCGAGCGTGTGCACGCGATGGCGGAGCGCTTGCATATCTCGGCCTATCTCGAACGTTCGCCGGCCGCGCTATCGGGTGGCCAACAGCAACGTTGTGCGCTGGCGCGCGCCCTGATCAAAGAAGCGGGCTTGTTGCTGCTCGATGAGCCGCTGGTCAACCTTGACTACAAATTGCGTGAAGAATTACGCCGTGAGCTAAGCGACTTGTTTTCAACAGGTAGCACCACCGTGGTCTATGCCACCACTGAGCCGCTCGAAGCATTGCAACTCGGCGGACAAACGCTGTTGATGCATGAAGGCCAGGTATTGCAACATGGACCAACGCTGTCTGTGTTCAGCCAGCCCTGCTCAGTCACCGCAGCACGCACCTTCAGTGATCCACCCATCAATCTGTTTGAAGCGAGAATTGTAGACGGCGTTGCGCATCTGTTAGATGACATCCATATTCCGCTGGTGGCGCAGCAGCAGTCGCGTCTCGGCAGTCAGAATCGTGTGCAGCTCGGATTGCGCGCGCATAGCCTGCATGCCTCTTCTCGCGCGGGTGACTTTGCGCTGACCTGTAGCGTTGATCTTGCCGAGATCAGTGGTTCGGAAACCTTTGTTCATTTGACGCGTGGCGTGCTCTCCATGGTGGCGCAACTGCCGGGTGTGCATGACCTTGCGCTGGGCAGTGCTTCGACCATGCACTTTCAGCCGGCTGATCTGTTTATCTTCAGCGCGGACGGCGCGCTGCTTTACGCGCCGGAGGTTTGAGATGGCACGCATCGAACTCGCCGGTATCGCGCACAGCTACAAACCTAACCCGACGCAGCCCTCGGACTATGCGCTGCGCCCGATGGAAATGACTTGGCAGGACGGTGGCGCGTACGCACTGCTCGGCCCGTCCGGCTGCGGCAAGACGACGCTGCTCAACATCATCTCCGGATTGATCACGCCTTCGCAGGGCAAGGTGCTGTTCGATGGCCATGATGTCACCCAGCTGCCGCCCGAGAAACGCAATATCGCGCAAGTGTTTCAGTTCCCGGTCATCTACGACACCATGACCGTCGGTGAAAACCTCGCCTTTCCGCTCAAGAACCGTGGCTGGAAAAATGCGGAGATCGAGCGTCGTGTTGCACAAATCGCCGAGATTCTTGAACTCAGCGGCGAATTAAAGCAACGCGCATCCGGCCTCACTGCTGACGCCAAACAGAAAATTTCGCTCGGGCGCGGTTTGGTGCGACCCGATGTGGCCGCAGTGCTGTTTGATGAGCCGCTAACCGTCATCGATCCACACTTGAAGTGGCTATTGCGACGCAAGTTGAAAGAGATTCATCACGAGTTGAAGCTGTCGCTGATCTATGTCACCCATGATCAGATCGAAGCACTGACGTTTGCTGACCAGGTCGTAGTAATGACCGAAGGTGAGGTGGTACAAATTGGCAGCGCGCAGGCCTTATTCGAAGCACCGGAGCACACCTTCGTCGGCTACTTCATCGGCAATCCGGGCATGAATCTGTTGCCTTGTAGCTTGCGCGACGGTCGTGTGCTACTCAGCGGCACCAACAATACGTTGCCAGCGCCTGCGGGGCTGGATGCCGGTGCAGGTCAGCTGACGCTTGGTATCCGTCCGGAATACGTTGAGTGCCTTGCAACCGAGACTGCCGGTGCCTTGCCAGCGCGGGTGCTGAGTGCGCGCAATATGGGCACCCATTGGTTAGTGGAAGGCGAACTTGGCGGCCATCGCATCGCATCCAAGCAAAGAACTATGCATCCGCTCAAAAGCGGCGATACGGTATGGATGAAGTTTCCTGCCGATCGCACCTTGTACTACCTGAACGACAAACGGGTGGCCTGAATGAACAAGACCGTGAATAACAAGGCATGGTGGATGGTGTTGCCGGTGATTTTATCGGTGGCTTTTTCCGCCATCATGCCGCTGATGACCGTCGTCAATTACTCGGTGCAAGATATTCTCGGGCCCGACCAGGCGGTGTTCGTTGGTACCGAGTGGTTCAAAGAAGTGATGCGCGATGAAAGTCTGCACTCGGCATTTTTCCGCCAGATCTGGTTCTCGCTGGCAGTGCTTGCAATCGAGATCCCGCTCGGTATTGGTATTGCGCTGTCGATGCCCGCGCAAGGTTGGCGTGCATCCTTATCGCTCGTGATTGTTTCTTTGCCACTGCTGATCCCCTGGAATGTCGTCGGTACGATCTGGCAGATTTTTGGCCGCGGTGACATCGGCTTGATGGGCAAACTGATCAATGATGCCGGTATCTCATACAACTACACGGGCGACTCTACCGACGCCTGGCTGACCGTGTTACTGATGGATGTGTGGCACTGGACACCGCTAGTGGTACTGCTGTGCTACGCCGGTCTGCGTGCCATTCCCGATGCGTTTTATCAGGCAGCGAAAATTGATGGTGCATCACGTTTCGCCGTGTTCCGCTTCATTCAGCTGCCGAAGATGCGCAATGTGCTGATGATTGCCGTGCTGCTGCGCTTCATGGATAGCTTCATGATCTACACCGAGCCCTTCGTGCTAACGGGCGGCGGGCCGGGCAACGCCACGACTTTCTTGTCGCAGTATCTGACGCAAAAAGCTGTGGGGCAATTTGATCTCGGGCCAGCCGCTGCATTTTCCCTGATCTATTTCCTGATCATTCTGCTGATGTCGTTTGTGCTGTACACCTGGATGCAACGGGTTGGCACCGGAGATAAATCATGACGCGCTCCGGTTTCTCTCGTGCATTCCTGATCCTGTTCCTGGTCGGCTCATTGCTGCCGATCTATTGGATGCTGAACATGTCGCTCAAGACCAATGAGGAGATTCTTGGTTCGATGACGATGTGGCCAGCCCATCTGACGTTCGACAACTACATCACGATCTTCACCGACGAGGCTTGGTATAGCGGCTATATCAACTCGATGATTTATGTCGCTATGAATATGGTGATGGCCGTGCTGCTAGCACTACCAGCTGCCTATGCTTTCTCGCGTTTCAGCTTCATCGGTGACAAGCATCTGTTCTTCTGGCTACTCACAAATCGTATGACACCCCCCGCGGTGTTTCTATTGCCGTTCTTTCAGCTGTACTCGACGTTCGGCATGATGGACACCCATATCGCGGTGGCGCTCGCGCATTTGTTATTCAACGTACCGCTCGCGGTATGGATTCTGGAAGGCTTCATGTCGGGTATTCCAAAAGAAATTGATGAAACTGCCTATATCGACGGTTATAGCTTTCCAAAATTCTTCATCAAGATTTTCCTACCGCTGATTAAAGCCGGTATCGGCGTGACCGCATTTTTCTGCTTCATGTTCAGCTGGGTGGAGTTACTGTTGGCACGCACGCTGACATCGGTACAAGCCAAACCCATTGCCGCCACCATGACGCGCACGGTGTCCGCGGCCGGGATGGACTGGGGCGTTCTGGCTGCGGCCGGGATGTTGACCATTGTCCCGGGGGCACTCGTGATCTGGTTCGTACGTCACTACATCGCGAAAGGTTTCGCGATGGGTCGAGTCTGATTCAAGGAGCTACGGATGGCACATGCTTTTTCGTGGATGGCGTGGACACTGGAGATCGCGGTGTTTTTCACCAGCGTCGTTCTGATGCTGATTGGCATGACCGTGTGGCAGCTGAAATCGCCGAGCATTGAGCGTAAAGGTTTTTTGCCGATACCGACGACGCGAGGCGATCGCTTATTCATCGGCTTACTAAGCGCCGCGTACGTCAATCTCGCGTGGGCCGGTCTGACCGATGCCTCTCAGTGGATTGCAGCGGGGCTTGGATTTATCGTGTTGTTGATCATGATGCGTTGGGGTTAATCCCTCGATTCATCCCGTACCCGGGTTACTTCCCACCGGGTTCGGCAGGTTGTTGAGGGAAGCTGCGAAGAGGAGAAGACACGTGAAACTCAAACTAAGCGCGATTGCAGTCGCCGCTATGCTGGCCTCAGGAAGCTCCTGGGCCGACATGAAGGCCGCTGAGAAGTGGGTGAATGAAGAGTTCCAGCCTTCGACATTGTCGAAGAAACAGCAGATGGACGAGATGAAATGGTTCATTGACGCCGCTGCCAAGCTGAAGGCCAAGGGCGTTAAGGAAATTAATGTCGTGTCCGAGACTATCGATACCCATGTGTACGAGTCCAAAACCATGGCCAAGGCCTTCGAAGAGATCACCGGCATCAAGGTCAAGCATGACCTGATTCAAGAAGGTGACGTCGTTGAAAAGCTGCAAACCTCCATGCAATCGGGCAAGAGCATCTATGACGGCTGGATTTCCGATTCCGACCTGATTGGCACCCACTTCCGCTACGGTGCAGTTGAGCCACTGTCTGACTTCATGGCAGGTGCGGGCAAAGAATTTACCAACCCGAACCTTGATCTGAAAGATTTCATCGGCATCAGCTTCGTCACTGGTCCGGACAAAAAACTGTACCAGCTGCCTGACCAACAGTTCGCCAACTTGTACTGGTTCCGCGCTGACCTGTTCGCACGTAAAGACCTGCAAGACAAGTTCAAGGCTAAGTATGGCTATGAACTCGGCGTACCTCAGAACTGGTCAGCATATGAAGACATCGCCAGCTTTTTCACGAATGATGTGAAAGAGATCGACGGCAAACGTATCTACGGCCACATGGATTACGGCAAGAAAGATCCATCGCTAGGCTGGCGCTTCACGGATGCTTGGCTGTCGATGGCAGGTACCGCCGACAAGGGTATTCCGAACGGTATGCCGATCGATGAATGGGGTATTCGTGTCGCCGATGACAAGTGCACCCCGGTGGGCGCATCGGTTGCTCGTGGTGGCGCCACCAACTCGCCTGCTGCCGTTTACGCGCTCACCAAGTACATCGACTGGATGAAGCTGTACTCGCCGAAAGAAGCGATGGGCATGACCTTCTCGGAAGCCGGTCCGGTTCCTGGACAAGGCCAAATCGCGCAGCAGATCTTCTGGTACACCGCGTTCACCGCATCGATGAGCAAGGCACCGGCTGTTAATAACGCCGATGGTTCACCGAAATGGCGTATGGCGCCTGGCCCGCATGGTCCGTACTGGAAAGACGGCATGCAGAATGGCTATCAGGACGTTGGCTCATGGACCTTCATGAAGTCGACACCCGATGAGCGTAAAGCAGCAGCATGGCTCTATGCGCAGTTCATTAATGCGAAAACCACCTCGCTGAAAAAGTCGATTACTGGCCTGACTTTCGTGCGTGACTCGGACATCCGTCATGAGTACTTCACCAAGAATGCCAGCAAGTACGGTGGGCTGATTGAGTTCTACCGCAGCCCTGCGCGTGTGGCTTGGACACCAACCGGTACCAACGTGCCTGACTATCCTAAGCTGGCACAGCTCTGGTGGAAGAACGTCGCGACTGCGGTCACTGGCGAGAAGACTCCTCAAGCAGCGATGGACAACCTGGCCGACGAAATGGACAACGTGCTGGGCCGTCTGCAGCGCGCTGGTATGAAAAACTGCCCGCCGAAGCTGAACGATAAGAGCGATCCCAACAAGTGGCTGTCTGACAAGAACGCCCCTTGGAAGAAGCTCGCTAATGAGAAGCCAAAAGGCGAGACCATCGCCTATGAGAAGCTGCTGCAAGCTTGGAAAGAAGGTCGCGTGAAGTAATCGACGCGAGGCGCCGGGCGAAATACACTGATATCGCCCGGCGTGTTGGTTGGCTAAGTTTTTAATGCGCGGCGAGTCCGCGCATTTTTTTCCAAACCGGTTTCCACCAGCCGCTGCCGAAGGCCTGCGCGGCGGCTGATGAAAACCACGGAGGGAAACATGGCAGATTCATTCATCCTGGCGATCGACCAGGGCACGACCAGCTCTCGCGCCATTTTGTTTAATCGTGCAGGCCGTATTCATGGCATCGCGCAAAAAGAATTCCGGCAAATTTTTCCGAACCCCGGCTGGGTCGAGCACGATGCCAACGAGATTTGGCAATCGCAGCTTGAGGTGACGCATCAAGTAATGCGCGAGCATTCATTGACCGCAGCCGATGTCGCTGCGATCGGCATTACCAACCAGCGTGAGACCACCGTGCTGTGGGATCGCGCGACTGGTGAGCCTGTTGCGAACGCCATCGTTTGGCAAGACCGTCGCACTGCATCCTTTTGTGATGCGCTGCGTGCCGAGGGAAAAAGTGAACTGTTCCGCAGCAAGACCGGCTTGGTGATCGATGGCTACTTCTCTGGTACCAAGCTGCGCTGGTTGCTTGATCATGTCCCCGGTGCGCGCGAGCGAGCTGAGCGGGGCGAGCTGGCCTTCGGTACGGTTGATGCTTGGTTGATCTTCAAGCTGTCGGGCGCCCATCTGACCGACACCAGCAATGCGTCGCGCACCATGCTGTTCAATATTCATACACTCGATTGGGACGATGACATTCTGTCCTTGCTTCGGATACCACGTGCTGTGCTTCCGACCGTCGTGCCGAGTAGTGGTATTGCCGCACACACTAACGCTGGGATTTTTGGCCGCGAAATTCCTATTGCTGGTATCGCCGGCGATCAACAAGCAGCAACGTACGGCCAAGCGTGCTATCAGCCTGGGATGGTAAAAAGTACCTACGGTACGGGTTGTTTTATTTTGATGAACACCGGCACCGCGATGGAATCGCGCAATCAACTTTTAACGACGGTGGGCTGGACAACCGGCCACGCAACTCCGCATCGTACCGATTACATGTTCGAAGGTGGTGTATTCATGGCCGGTGCAACCATCCAATGGTTGCGTGATGGCTTGAAGCTGATCAAAAGTTCTACCGAAGTGGAGGCGCTCGCCGCCTCGGTACCAGACAGCGACGGTGTGACCTTTGTGCCTGCGTTTTCCGGACTCGGTGCACCGCATTGGGATGCCTATGCACGCGGCACCATGCTAGGTATCACTCGCGGAACGCAGGCGGGCCATATCGCCCGCGCGGCGCTGGAGGGCATCGCCTTTCAAACCGCGGATGTGCTGTCAGCCATGCAGAAAGACTCTGCAACGCCGCTGCGAGAATTGCGTGTTGACGGTGGCGCGTCACGAAACAATTTACTTATGCAGTTTCAGGCAGACATACTCGGCGTGCCGGTGGTGCGGCCAGAGGTCACTGAGACCACCGCGCTCGGCGCGGGCTATCTCGCCGGGCTTGGCGTTGGGTATTGGGACTCGCAAGAAGAAATCGCGTCGCAATGGAAAGAAGAGCACCGGTTTGAACCCAAAATGTCACCGGCCGAACGCCATGCTCGTCTTGAGATCTGGCAGCGGGCCATCGCCCGTTCAGCGCAATGGGCCGATCATCATTAAAAAAGGCAGCCAAGGCTGCCTTTTTTGCATAGGGTGCAGGGGTCGCCGTCTGATTAATGACCCCGTTTTTCTCGCAGACGGTGAATCGCTGCCAACTGCGCGACAGCAATCGCCAACTCTGCTTGTGCAACTGCGTAATCGATGTCGGATTTTTGGTTAACCAGCGCTTCCTCAGCCATTTTCTTCACCTCATTGGCTTTAGCTTCATCGAGGTCTTTGCCGCGAATTGCCGTGTCAGCCAATACCGTCACCGCATTCGGCTGCACTTCGAGCACGCCACCTGCTACAAACACAAATTCTTCTTCGGCCTGCCCAGGCACTCGGATCCGCACCGCACCCGGTTTGATGCGGGTAATTAGGGGCGTGTGTCGTGGATAAATCCCGAGTTGTCCTGCCTCGCCCGGCAGTGCGACAAACTCCGCTGGGCCAGAATAAATCTGCTCCTCGGCGGAGACGACGTCAACGTGAATAGTGTGTGCCATGGAAAGTCTTTTTAGGATGTCGGTGCCGGTTGCCCTTCTGAACTGCTGCCCCGCCAAGCGTTGGCGGGGGATCGGCATCACTGCATCTTGCTACCTTTTTCGATGGCCTCGTCAATCGTGCCCACCATGTAGAACGCTTGCTCAGGCAAATGGTCGAGTTCGCCCGAAGCAATCATCTTGAAGCCCTTGATGGTCTCTTTCAACGGCACATACTTTCCTGGCGATCCGGTGAACACCTCGGCTACGTGGAAAGGTTGTGACAAGAAACGCTGCATCTTACGTGCACGTGCCACCACTAATTTATCTTCAGGTGCCAGTTCGTCCATACCGAGAATGGCGATGATGTCACGCAATTCTTTGTATCGCTGCAGCGTACCCTGCACCGCACGTGCGGTGTCATAGTGATCAGGGCCGACCACGTTGGGGTCGAGCTGACGGGAGGTTGAATCCAACGGATCGACCGCAGGATAAATACCCAGCGCCGCGATGTCTCGCGAAAGAACAACGGTGGAATCAAGGTGAGCAAAGGTGGTCGCTGGCGACGGATCGGTCAAGTCATCCGCTGGCACATACACGGCCTGGATGGAGGTAATCGAACCGACTTTGGTGGAGGTGATGCGCTCTTGCAGTTTGCCCATTTCTTCGGCCAGCGTCGGCTGATAGCCCACAGCGGACGGCATACGACCGAGCAGCGCAGATACTTCCGTACCCGCCAGCGTGTAGCGATAGATGTTATCGACGAAGAACAAGACATCACGGCCTTCATCGCGGAATGATTCTGCAATCGTCAAACCAGTTAGCGCGACGCGCAGGCGGTTACCCGGTGGCTCGTTCATCTGACCGTACACCATCGCCACTTTCGACTTGGTGAAGTCATCGGTATTCACGACGCCTGCTTCGATCATCTCGTGGTAGAAGTCGTTACCCTCACGCGTGCGCTCACCCACACCGGCAAATACCGACAAACCCGAGTGCGCTTTCGCGATGTTATTGATCAGTTCCATCATGTTCACGGTCTTGCCGACACCGGCGCCGCCGAACAAGCCGACCTTACCGCCTTTGGCGAATGGGCAGACCAAGTCAATCACCTTGATGCCCGTCTCGAGCAATTCCTGTGATGGCGAAAGCTCGTCGTAGGCAGGTGCCTCACGGTGGATCGATGCTGAATTCGACATACTGACCGGGCCGCGCTCATCAATCGCGTTGCCAAGCACGTCCATGATGCGACCCAGAGTCGCCTGACCGACCGGCACAGTAATCGGTGCGCCTGTGTTGCGGATCGAGACGCCACGGCGCAGACCATCGGACGATCCGAGTGCAATGGTGCGGACGATTCCGTCGCCAAGCTGCTGTTGCACTTCGAGTGTTAACTCGGAGCCGTCCATTTTCAGCGCGTCATAAATCTTCGGCATCGCATTACGTGGGAATTCCACGTCGACCACCGCACCAATACACTGAACGATTTTGCCTTCAGCCATGTTCGTTCTTCCTTTAATAATGAATTTGGAAAAGTCTGTTGTGTCTGGAATTCTTATGCTTTGAGTGTGATGTAGGCTCGCGACTTATACCGCAGCGGCGCCCGCCACAATCTCGGAAAGTTCTTTGGTGATCGCTGCTTGACGCGTCTTGTTATAGACGAGTTTTAGTTCGCTGATCACATTGCCCGCGTTGTCGGTGGCAGCCTTCATTGCCACCATGCGCGCGGACTGCTCTGAAGCCATGTTCTCGACGACCGCCTGATAGACCAGTGCCTCGGCGTAACGAAGCAGGAGCTCATCAATCACCGATTTTGCATCTGGCTCGTAGAGGTAGTCCCAGCTGTAGCCATTCACCGGCTCCATCTTGTCCGCAGTGAGCGGCAGCAGCTGCTCGAACACCGGCTCTTGCTTCATGGTGTTAATGAATCGCGTGTAGCAGATGTACACCGCATCGAGCTGCTCATCGTCGTATGCATCGAGCATGATTTTCACCGGCCCGATCAGTTGCTCGAGGTGAGGTGTATCGCCCATGTTGACTGCCTGAGCAACCACCTTGGCGCCAATACGGCTCATGAAGCCGAGACCTTTGTTGCCGATACAGACAGCCTCGATTTTGTTTCTTTCGGCTTCAAAGGCTTTCATCTGGTTCGTCACTAGGCGCAGCGCATTGGTGTTCAAACCGCCGCACAATCCTTTGTCGGTCGTGACAACAATAATGCCGATCTTCTTGCTTTTCTCGTGCTTGACCAGAAACGGATGCGTGTATTCAGGATTTGCCTGGGCTAGATGCGCAGACACGGTGCGGATTTTCTCGCTGTATGGCCTTGCTGCGCGCATACGCTCCTGCGCCTTACGCATCTTAGACGCGGCTACCATTTCCATGGCTTTGGTGATCTTCTTCGTGTTCTCCACGCTCTTGATCTTGCCGCGTATCTCTTTACCTGCAGCCATTGCGCTTGCTCCTCGGTCGAGATCAGAATGTCTTTTTGAAGTCGGTGATGGCAGACATCAGCTCTGCCTCATCTTCCTTCGACAACTGCTTGGTGTCCTCGATACGTTTGAGGAGCGCGGCATGGCTGGTCTGCAAGAACTTATGCAAGTCATGCTCGAAGCCGAGCAC
>JAIXQK010000129.1 GCA_027485795.1 Oxalobacteraceae bacterium | reverse complement strand
TCAGTCACCAGACGTTCTGCACTTGCCAAGTCGCACGGCACAAAGCGACACCACGACGGTGGCAAGCCAGCTTGAATCAGCAGATCAACAAAGGTCTTGCAGCTGAGCGGCGTATCGTCGGCCGGTTTAACCAGCACCGGGCAACCCACCGCAACAGCGGGCGCGACCTGATGCACGATTAAATTAAGTGGATGATTAAACGCTGACACCGCTACCACCACACCAATCGGCTCGCGCGTCGTAAATGCCAGCCTGCCAGCGGCAGCAGGCGTTAAACCCATCGGCACCTCATTGCCCACCAGATGGCCAAGCTCTTTGATACAAAGCTCAACACCGTCAATTGCACGCGCAACCTCGACCCTTGCATCGATCAAGGGCTTGCCGCCTTCATCCGCGATCTGATGCGCAAGTTCCGCAGCGCGCTCGCTCATCAGCTTGGCACAGGTTTTTAGAATCGCGATGCGCTGATGCACTGGTAGCCATTGGCTGCGATCACGGCTGAGGCGATGGGCATCCTCTAGCCAGCTGTCGATGCTGTTCCATGGCACCAGATCGACACTGCCAATAGCTTTTTGATCAAACGGATTGACGACTTCAAGTGTGCTCATGATGATCTTGTATGGATTAGATTAATTAGTGTTGCGCTTGCTGGCCATGGTTTTTACGTAAATCCTCGATTAACAGCTTGCGGTTCATGCTGTAATCCACCGGACAATCGATCAGATGCACGCCACCATCGGCAAAGGCTTTTGCAACCACCGTCTTGAACTCGGCTGCACTTTTTATGCGATGGCCATGCGCGCCATAGCTATTGGCATAAGCCACAAAATCCGGGTTGCCAAATTCCAGTCCCCAATCCGGCATACCAGCGCCCGCTTGCTTCCAGCGGATCATGCCGTACGAGCCATCATTCAGTACGAGGACCACCAGATTAAGCCTTAATCTCACGGCGGTTTCTAGTTCCTGGCTATTCATCATGAAACCACCATCACCGCAAATTGCCATCACATGCGACTCTGGGTTCAGCATGGCAGCCATCATCGCTGAGGGTAAACCCGCACCCATCGTGGCGAGTGCGTTATCCAGCAAAATCGTGTTGGGTTGATGCGCGCGGTAGTTCCGTGCAAACCAGATTTTATAAACGCCATTGTCAAGCGCGATGATGTCGTGGTCGCGCATGACCTCACGAATATCCTTCACTAGTCGCTGCGGCAGCATCGGGCAGCGATCATCATCTTCTGCTTCAGCAATCCGCTGCTCGACATTAGCCTTCACTTCTTGGAACAGGCTCAGATCAAGCGATACCTTGCCTTCGAGCATACGCGTCAGATGACTGATCGATAGTGCCAGATCACCTACTACCTCAACCTGCGGAAAGTACACCTGATCAACCTGTGCCGCACGATAGTTCACATGCACCACGGTTTGGCCTGAGGGCTCCATGAAGAAGGGCGGTTTCTCGACCACGTCATGGCCGATGTTGATAATCAAATCTGCTTGGTGAATATAGGCGTGCAGATAATCATCATCGGATAGCGCCGCCGTGCCAAGAAATAGCGGTGATGATTCATCCACCACGCCTTTGCCCATTTGCGTCGTAAAAAACGGAATCTGCAGCTGATGTACGAAGGCATGAATCGCTTCACGCGCATGCTTGCGATTAGCACCCGCACCAACCAACACCAGGGGATGCTTGGCCTTGACGATCAGATCAGCGACCGTCTGTAGCACCGCATCCGAGGCTTCAGCGTAATAGCGAGGATGCGGTGGAATCGGATGCGCGTCACATAGTTCTGCCGCAATATCTTCAGGCAGCTCGAGCAGCACGGCACCAGGGCGCTCTTCTTCAGCGATACGAAATGCCTCGCGTACTAGCGCAGGAATCGTATTACCGTTGACGATCTGGCGCGCCATTTTGCAGATTGGCTTGAACAGCTGCACGATATCGACAATCTGGAACTGTCCCTGCTTGGATTTTTTGATCGGCTTTTGCCCGGTGATCATGATCATCGGGAACGCGCCAAGGTGGGCATAAGCCGCCGGCGTTGCAAAGTTTGTGGCACCGGGCCCGAGCGTCGCCATGCACACGCCGGCTTTGCCGGTGAGTCGGCCGTAGGTCGCTGCCATGAAGGCCGCGCCTTGCTCATGGCGAGTCAGGATCAGGCGGATCTTGCTCGATGTGCGCAGTGCATCGAGCAGGTCGAGATTCTCCTCGCCAGGCACTGCAAACACATACTCGACGCCTTCATTTTCAAGCGCCTCGACGAATAACTCCGATGCCTTGCGCTCATGCGCGTGTTCCCCCGATGCCGTAGTCATGCTGCGTTGCCTCCCAGGTCAGGGCGCGAGGCAAGCCTGCGCCAGATGATTATTGTTGTAAGACCAATGGACCGGCAGCGCCGGCACTGGCGGATCCTGCCTGACTGTATTCGAAGACTTGGCGCGGGGCAACCAGCTCGAGCGGCTGGTCTGGAAAAGAGCGTAGCGGGGTTATTTTTTGGTTAACCCCGCTCGCTGATTGGGTTACGGCGGCGATACCTATCTCGCCGCGTGACGCTTATGACGCTTATTTGGCGGTGTCGGTCTTGGGCGCGTCAGATGCGTTCGATGCGCCTTCGGTTACTGCGCTTTCTGTCTTCGGCGCACTCTGCGTCACCGGCTCGACGATGGCTGGCGGTTCAGCCGCGGGTACCGCAGGCGCGGTCAGCATTCCGAGCGGTGAGACCCCGATCCAGCGCACATGCAGCACCATAAGGAACACCGCCCACACCACGGTGCCGATGACAAGCGTCAGCGCACTGCGTATGGCCGTACCAGCGGGGTAGGTGGTGCCGTTGACGCGATCACGGCGTCGTGAACTCACAAAGCTGGCCACGGCCCAGATCAGAAAGCTACCGAACAGCAGCACATCAGCCAGATTGCCATTGGCAAGCAAATGCGCGAACGCCCATGTCTTTACACCCGCCACCATTGGGTGCCCGACCTTGGCTTTGATGCCATTACCCGGCACATAGGCAGCGGTGATCAGTACGAAGGCGATGAACGTCAGCGGGATCGTCAGGTAATAAGTCCACAGGGGCGGTGTCCAGAGCGGCAGATGGTAGGAGTGGGCCTGGCCGTAGCCGATCACGATCAGCACAAAGCCGCCGATGGACGCCGCAGTGATCAGACCCTTCCAACCCATCTCGCCGATGCGGTTAATGGTTTGGGTGCGGGCCTGATCTGCCAACATACGCGTCGAGTGCGCGCCCAGGAAAAGCACCAATCCGATAATGAGCAGGGCCATCGTGATTTCTCCGTACAATGCAATGAGAGCGTCGGAGTTTACCCGAGAATAAAGCCAAACCGGAGAGCACCACATGTCAGCCGCCACCAGAAACCGCCAGATTTTTGCTGCCGTGATCGGTAATGCGCTCGAGTGGTATGACTTTGTGATTTACGGTTTCATGACCGTGATTATCTCGCGCCTGTTTTTTCCAGCCGAGAGTGAGTACGCATCTTTGTTGATCGCAATGGCGACCTTCGGCGTCGGCTTCTTTATGCGGCCCGTGGGTGGAGTGTTGATCGGACTATATGCCGATCGTCGTGGCCGTAAGGCGGCGTTACAACTGATCATTTTATTGATGACCATCGCGACCGCGATGATCGCCTTCGCACCCACCTACGCAGCGATCGGTATAGCGGCGCCCGCCATCATGGTGTTGGCAAGGCTGCTACAGGGCGCGGCAACCGGTGGTGAGTTTGCCAGCGCAACTGCATTTCTGATCGAGAGCTCGCCGCCAGAACGCCGTGGGTTTTTTGGTTCGCTACAAATGGTGGGGCAAAGTATCGCTGCACTGACGGGCGCTACAGCGGGCATGCTAGTCACGCAAGGATTGACCCCCGAGCAAATCGATGACTGGGGATGGCGCTTGCCATTTCTGTTTGGTCTATTGATCGGCCCGGTGGGCTTGTGGATGCGTCGGCATTTGTCAGAGACCGAAGAGTTCGTCGCCGCCACACAAGATGAAACTCAGCACCTCGGGCTGATGGCTGTGCTGCGTGAGCACTTCCGCGATGTATTGGTGTGCTTCGGCTTAGTCGTATCAACTACCATCATGTTTTATGTGGTGCTGATTTATATGCCCACTTATGCCAAGACCCAGCTGAATATCCCGCTCAAAGACGCTTTTACTGCGCAGGTGGCAGGGCTGATATTTCTCACTGTGCTGATACCGATATTTGGCTCGCTATCCGATCGCATCGGTCGGCGTGCTGTGTTGATGCTGGCAGCTGTACTGTATCTGGTATTGACCTACCCATTGATGAGTTGGCTGTTGGCGGAACCATCCATGATGCGGCTGGCCATTATGCAGGTTGTTCTGTGTAGCGCGATTGCAGTGGGATTTGGTGCGATATCGACCGCCTTGGCAGAGCAATTCCCTGTGCGGCAGCGATCCACTGGTTTGGCCTTGGCGTACAACATGGCGGTGATGATTTTCGGCGGCTTTGCGCAGCTAATTGTGACCTGGCTGATCAAGGTGACCGGTTTATTGGTAGCACCTTCCTTCTACGTGATGTTTGGCGCGACTGTCGGCTTGGTAGCGGCTTACTTCATCAATGATCAGCGTAAACATGCGGAGGGTGAATAAATGCAGTCATTAAAACGCACACTTGCCACCCTATTACTGGTGCTTTCAGGTGCACCTGCTATCGCTGATGAGGGTCCGGTGTATGGACCCGAGCTGGAGGGGTTTGACTATCCCTTGCCAGTACAGCGGTTTGTGTTTCAGTCGCAGCAGCAGCAAGTGCAGATGGCTTATCTGGATGCACAGCCTGAGCGAGCGAACGGCCGCACCATTGTTCTGCTTCATGGCAAAAACTTTTGTGCAGCGACTTGGGAAGGCACCATGCGCTTTCTGCAGTCGAATGGATTTCGGGTGATCGTGCCGGACCAGATCGGCTTTTGTAAATCGAGCAAGCCAGCGGCCTATCAGTACACGTTTCAGCAGCTGGCGCACAACACCAAGGCTTTGCTCGATTCTCTTGGTGTTCAGCGCTTCACCGTGATGGGGCATTCGACTGGCGGCATGCTGGCAACCCGCATCGCGTTGATGTTTCCTCAGCAGGTCGAGCAACTGGTGATGGTGAACCCGATCGGCCTGGAAGATTGGAAAGCCGAAGGCGTGCCAAGCCTCTCGCTGGACCAGTGGCACGCGCGAGAAAAACAAGTTACCGCTGAGCGTATTCGTAACTATGAACGGGTGACCTACTACGTCAATGAGTGGCGGCCCGAATATGAGCGCTGGGTACAGATGATCGCGGGCATGTTCAGAGGCCCAGGTCGGGAGGTAGTTGCCTGGCACTCCGCGCTCACCTACGACATGATTTTTACGCAGCCAGTGGTGTATGAGTTTCCGCAGCTGCGGGTGCCGACCCTGCTGCTGTTTGGCGAGCGCGATGGCACCGCGATTGGTAAAGATATCTCGCCGCCCGAGGTCAAGGTACGACTGGGTGATTACCCGAAGCTAGCGCGTCGAACTGCTGCTGCAATTCCCGGCGCCAAGCTAGTGCTGTTTCCTGAGCTGGGTCACGCCCCGCAAATGCAAGACCCCGAGCGTTTTCATGCTGAGCTATTGCGCGGTTTGCGCTGATGACACGGCTAGTCCGGCCGAAAACGCTTGCCCAAAGCTTAAGATTTCGTCTACCATCCCAGCTTAAATCTGTACGTTTTTACGTACGCGAACTAGTCATCATCCAAGGAGGATGCGATGGGGGTTTTGTCGGCAACCGAAGCTAGAGCGAATTTGTTTCGCCTGATTGATGAAGCGGCGGAGTCGCATCAGCCAGTGCTCATTTCAGGCAAGCGTCATTCGGCGGTATTGGTGTCGCATGATGACTGGGCTGCGATACAGGAAACGCTGTATCTCGTGTCAATTCCGGGTATGCGCGAATCGATACTGAAAGGGATGGCAACACCGCTGGAAAAAACCAGCACAACGCTGAAATGGTGAAATGGGTCTTGCACTTCACCCGTGAGGCGCAAAAGGATGCGAAACGCCTGAGTGCCGCAGGACTCCGCCCGCAGGCCGAAGCGTTGCTCGCGATGTTGGCGCAAAATCCATTTCAAAATCCAGCTCGTAATGAAGCCTTGGTGGGTGATTTGGCGGGTGCTTACTCCCGGCGTATTAATATTCAGCATCAGCTGGTATATCAGGTATTGAAGAAGGAAAAGGCCGTCAAAGTATTGCGTATGTGGTCTCACTACGAATAACAAACACCCAACATCATGAGCGCACCCACAGCACAAGAGCAGTTCGATGAGCAGGCCTCCAACATCCTGACCGCGGTGTATCTCACCCCGGATGTCGTCGCCCAACGCGAAAAAGTATTAGCCCTGTTGGCGCCCAAGCAGGGTGAGCGTGCGCTGGATATTGGTTGTGGCCCCGGCCTGACGACAGAGGCATTGGCATTGGCGGTGGGGCAGAACACCGAGGTGGTCGGCATTGATATCGCACCGCCGATGCTGGCGATTGCAAAGCAACGTTGTGCCGGTTTGAAACGCGTCAGCTTTGAACAAGCGGATGTTACCCAACTGCCCTTCAAGGATTCGCAGTTTGATATTGCGCTTGCATCGCAGGTGTATGAATACGTTGAGTCAATCGATGAGGCCTTGCGAGAACTTGCGCGTGTTGTGCGGCCGGGCGGTCGGGTGGCGCTGGTCGATACTGATTGGGAATCGGCAGTGTGGGCAAGCCATGATGATGCGCGTATGCGCCGCGTACTTGAAACTTGGGACCAGCATATCCCGCATCCACAACTACCACGCACGCTAAAGCGGCGCATGACACAGGCGGGGTTTGAACAGGTGAGGGTAGAGGTAGTGCCGCTCTTGAATCTGGCTTATGACCCACAAACTTATAGCGTCGGCATGATGACGATGCTGGGGAATTTCGCTGCCGGTCGTAATGGCCTAACAGCAGAAGATATCGCGGCCTGGCAGGAAGATGCACGCGCTATCGGGGCCGAGGATGGCTATTTCTTCAGCTTGAATCGCTACGTGTTTCTAGCAACCAGAGCGGGCGCTTAGTCTCTGTTCCCGAAGGTGGAGAGCAGGGCCAACGCCGCCATCGGGATTTTTTACAGAGGCTTTAGTGGCGGAACAGGGCGCGGTTGTTCTTAACCGCAATCGAATGGAAGTAGGGTTCGAACTGCTGCTCGTTATAGCCGAAGGTCTGCATGAAGCGATTGAACAGTTCCAGTTCTTGCATCGCAGGTTCGCGCGTGCTCAGAATCGCATCGTACAAATTCACCAGCACCGACAGTTGCTGCTCCCGGTCGAGAACTTGGTGACAGTTGACGAGGAATTCATCGATCGAATTTAGCTTGGTATAGCGATTAGCCAACTCCAATAGCTCGCGATCGTTTTTCAGTGCCGTCACTAAGCGGCTGATCTCATGCGGTTCAATCTTGCCATCGGCATTGATCATGTAGATCAGCGCCGCAGCAAATCCAATACGTGGTGTCAATGTCGGCGCTTCGCCAAAGTACTCAGTGAGCTGCTCACCACAGTGCAAGCAGAATTTTGCCTCGGCGCTATGGCCTTCGGTGGTGCAGCCATGGCAGGTGCGGGTGGTGGTTTCGGATAGCGTCTTACGTACCGCGCGCTGCGCAATCATTTCGGCGGAGACAATGCCCGTGGGTACCGCCAGAATGCCCCAACCAAACATCATCATCATCGAGGCAAGCAGGCGACCAAAATCGGTTTTTGGGGTGATGTCACCAAAGCCCACCGTGGTGATGGTGGTAATGGCCCAGTAAATCGAAATTGGTACGCTGGAAAAGCCGTTCTCCGGGCCCTCGACCACATACAAGAGCGAACCGAGAATCACCACCAAGGTGAAGATGATGGAGATGAAGACCCCGATTTTGCGACGGCTATCGGCCACCGCCATCATCAGCCACTGCAATTCATCCACATAGCCTGTCATTTTCAGGATGCGGAACAGTCGCAGCAAGCGCAGGATGCGAACATCCAGCAATACATAAGCTTCGGGAACAAACAGCGCGATATAGCTTGGCAAGATCGAGATCAGATCGATCACTCCAAGAAAGCTTTTTGCATAGCGCAGCGGGTTGGGACTACACGCTAAACGTGCCAAATACTCTGCCGTAAACAGCAGCGTAAAACCCCATTCAACGAGGTCGAATGCGCTCTCGTATTCGGTGTGCAGCTCTTTCACGCTGTCGAGCATGATCACCACCAAGCTGAGCAAGATCGCCCAGATCAGCAGGACATCGAATCGCTGACCTGCCTTGGTGTCGGCCTCGAAGATAACGGTGTACCACTTCAGGCGCCAGCCGGAGAGGGCGGAGGGGTGGTGGGCGCCGTGCTCGTCAGCCGTGGATGAAGTACGCATCGTTGATCGTTGAAAATGCGGTAGCGGTCAATCAGCTTTGCTGGGGACTTCTGCACTCGGAGTGTCCTGTTCGGACGGCTCTTTTTTGCCCAGCCATGCGCCAAGGGCGACGACCAAAATTGCGCCGATCGTACCGGTTAGGCTAAGGTGCACGCCGATGTTATGGAACTCCAGCAGATCCATCGGCAGGTTTTGCGTTGTCCAATCCACGAGGGCCACGTCATGCGCGATCATTGCGCCACCCAGGTAGCCCAGCAGCGCAGCACCGAGCGTCACTACGGCGGGCACCTTGTGCATGATCTTCAGAATGAATGAGCTACCCCAGATCACGATCGGAATGCTCACCATGATGCCGAACGCGACCAAGATCATTTTGTGGTCGGCATGGGCTTGCTCTGCGGCTGCAGCGACTGCGATGACGTTATCAATACTCATCACCAGATCAGCGACGATGACGGTTTTGATGGCGGTCATCAGTCGGCTGCCGCCGTCGATCTCTTCATCGTCGTCGCCTTCATCCAGTAGCAGCTTCATGCCGATCCAGATCAGCAAAATGCCGCCGATGAGTTTCAGGTAGGGCACGGAGAGCAGAGTAACTGCGAAGGCAATCAAGATGACTCGCAGCACAATCGCGCCGAGCGCGCCGCCGACAATGCCTTTCATGCGCAGATGCGGTGGCAGATGCCTGCAAGCGAGCGCAATAACAATCGCGTTATCGCCACCCAGCAGAATGTCGATCAGGATGATCTGTCCGACCACCAACCAGTTTAAGTGCTGAAAAAATTCAAGCATGCTATCTCCTGATCGGGCTGAGCCGTAGGCATCAGCGCCGATATCGTGTGGGGCGGCTTAGGCTTTGCCGCCTGCTGTTTTTGCTTTTTCTGCTCGTTCTTCTTCGACCTGACGACGGATCGCTTCTACCTGCTCGTCACTCATTCCAAACTGCCGCTTCAGCTGCTCCAGCTTGGCTTGTTCTTCTTCCGTCACGATGCCATCGGCCAGCGCTTCACGAATCTCGGTCTCCATCATGACTTCGCGTCGTTCGACTTGCGTGGTGTACGCAGTAGCGACCACACCCGTGAGAATGGCGGCAAGCGCAATCGCCAGCACCTGCGTCAATACCACCAGTACGACGCCGAACGTAGACACCGCATCGACGTTACCCCAGCCAGAGATAATGGTCAGCAGATACCACTTCATGGCAGCAGGTATCGATGGCAGTACTTCGGGCTGTAGGTGGCCTTCGGCGATGTAGATCAGAGACGAGCACACCAGGCAGGAGATGAGTAGCAGGAACAGCGCCGAGGCGAAAGAATCACGCTCGGCTCTCACCGCTTCAATCAGATCGTTGAGTGCGCTGTTGTAGCGCGATAGCTTGAAGATACGCATCAGGCGGAAGATTCGCAGCACGCGTAAATCCAGACCCGGGAACAGCAGCTGCGCATAGAACGGCATCGTGCCGAAGAAATCAATCAGGCCGTAGAAACTAAAAATATATTCTTTACGACCGCGCCAGCTGCCGCCTTCCTCTTTACTGTACTTCACGCCGTACGACCAGACGCGAAGCACGTACTCAAGCGTGAAAATCATCACACTGACCACGTCGAACACATGGAACTCGGCGGCGTAGGCCTCGTGCAGCTCGTGCACGGATTCGAGAATAATGGCGAAAACATTCAGCACCACCACCGTGGCGATGAAAATCTCGCAGGCTCGGCTGGCCTTGTTGTTGATCGACCCTTCGAGCAGGTCGTAAATACGAGTTTGAAGCGATTTCATTGATGTCATTCCGGCATGAACGAAGCCGTTTTATTGTGCCGCTCACTGTTGGAGCAGCTGCCCCCAAAAGCGCATTGATTAATGAATCAATGCCCAGCTATTATAGCTTTGTGGTGCTTTGGATAATCAGAAATATAAGCATGATGCTAGATAAATAATTATTCGAATGGCATCGCCGGCGTGTTCCGGTATTACTTTATTAATAAAGTCGGCTGCTACCGACAATTCATGATGCAACCCACCTCGAATTCTGCACCCGTCGGCCTGCGCCGCAGTCTTTACAACTTTCTGCTTAACGATCAACAGAGCGAGGGTGCGCGATCGTCGCTGGATCGTTTTCTGTTTTTACTCATTCTGCTCAACCTGTTTGCGCTGCTGCTCGAGTCATCGCCCGTACTGGCCGCTGAGTATGCTCAGGCGTTTTACTGGTTTGACGTGTTCTCGGTGTCCGTGTTCTCGGTCGAATATCTGCTCCGCATTTACCTGGCCCCGGAGGATGCTGAATACGGCGCCGCAAAATCCCCCCGCTGGGCCTATATCAGCAGCGGGGTGGGTATCGTCGACCTGCTGGCGATTCTGCCGTTTTTCATCGGCTTGCTGCTACCGATAGATTCGCGCGTGCTGCGAATACTGCGCGTGCTGCGAATCCTGAAAGTCTCGCGCATTCTCAAAGAAGCCATCACCGAGTTCATCGAACTGAACCGCGGGCGCACTACGCGCCAAAAAGTCCACGCCATGCTGTTCCCCAGCGAATACGGTGGCAAGCTGAACGTGGTGATCGAAGTATTCCTGATCTTCTGGATTGTGGTGTCAGTGCTATCGATCGTGCTGGAATCTGTGGAAAGCATCCGCGTACTGTTCGCGCCGCACTTTGCTTTCCTGGATGTTGCTTCATTCGTGGTGTTTGCGATTGAGTACTCGCTGCGGATTTACGCTTCACCGGAAGAAGACCCATCGAAGCGGCCATTGCTGGCGCGCTACCGCTTTTTCTCGTCATTCTCGGGATTGCTCGATCTGTTTGCCATTCTGCCTTTCATACTGGAGCTAGTGCTCGGCGGTACGGTAGATCTGCGCTTCCTGCGAATTGTGCGGATGGTGCGACTACTGAAGCTCGGTCGTTACTCTTCCGCTAGCGACACCATGTTTGCGGTGATTCGTAAAGAGACGCCAGTATTAATGGCTGCTATGTTCATGATCACGCTCCTGGTGTTCATGATGGCTGCGTTTGGCTTCCTACTAGAGCGTGATGCACAACCGGACAAGTTTGAAAATATTCCGCAGTCGATCTATTGGGCGGTTATTACACTGGCTTCGGTGGGTTACGGTGATATTTCACCGGTAACGCCGGGTGGGCGATTTATCACGGTGATACTCGCATTGGTTGGCATTGGTATCTTCGCGATCCCCGCCGCTATT
>JAIXQK010000124.1 GCA_027485795.1 Oxalobacteraceae bacterium | reverse complement strand
GTATCCGGCTCCGACTGGACGGAGACCGCCGAGCCGTTCAGGTTGAAACTGATTGCCATGGTTTTACTCTCCTCTTTCTGGTTTTACTGCAACTTAAGCCAATGATTTCTCATCAGTTTGTTTTCAAAGGCCGGTTTGCCCGGCCACTTCATCGCACTCTGACACGCTCCGGCATGCCGTTACGTTTTTATTACTTCCGACCTTGTTTTTATGAAACGATTTGGCTTGAAAAAGTCGGATTTTCCACGCCCGATGCGTTTACCTAGTGAGTATATAACATCGTTATTTGTCAAAATCAAGAAAGCGCATAAGAGCAAATAAAACTGATCATCAACATAGTGCATTTGCCTGTTTTATTTCCTGCCGTACCGACAGTTTGAGACCAGTTGTGAAGATATTTTCTTCACAAGGTCGTTATGCAAACGACATCATTTGGTGGGCCGCTGTCGACAATAACCGCCGGATGATCTTAACTAAGTGCTGATGGTGGCTTCGTCGCTCCGTTGGTCGCCTTCAGTATCGACCCAAGTGATGACGACCTTCTCGCCCACCTTGCCACCGCTGAATTTGAAGGAAAAATAGGGGTCGCGCGCGACGGATCCGCCGAAATTCACGTGCAGAACCTCGCGACCGTTACATGTACCACGCACGGTTTGAATGAAATGCGGCTTGATCAACTTGCCGGTCTTATCCCAAATCAGACGCGACAGCATGACATGCTTCATAAGCACCCGCACCTCGGTCCATTCCCCATTCATTACAGCGCGTACGCGCATCGGCTCGCCCATGGCTCTTCCTATCCGAGACAGCCACCGATCATGACGGTGATATCGCGCAATGCATAGTAAAAACGATCATTGGCACGCACCACTGCGACCAAGTTTGAGCTTTTCGCTACTTTGATTCGCACTGAAAAACTCGGATCGTTCTCCGGCAGCACATTAAACCCCACACAAACCGGGTAAGGGTTGAGATCTGCAATGAGTGAAATGAAATCGGTTTGCGCAATATTGCTGCGCACGGTCACGGGAACATTCGTACCGTTCTCTGCCAACTCTGGCGCATCGATTAGTAATTGCCCCTCCACCGCCTCGGACAAGCCTGGTACTTTGCCCCGCTCTGATCGGGTCACAGTGCGCGGCTCGTTGGGCGTGGTGGTATCGCCCTGCATCGCTCGCACAAAAGCCTCCAGGCTACGGGCGCTGTAAACCGCGCCGTTCCAGTCGCTGCCCCAGCGAGTCGCGCCGAAAACCTGCGCTGGCGTCAGCAAGCCGCTGCCGAATGCCAGCGATAAAGCGCTGGTGACACGGATCAGGTCACGCCTACTTGGGTTCAAAAGATGCTCCGACTGGATGGGGTGTTCACTTGACCTGCATTTTGCCACCGCGCGAGCGCGCGCGTACATCAGGGACCGCGGCGTGTCTCGATACCACGAATAGAACCATAGGGCCGGTTTTGCTCGGCCAGGTTACCGTTCAAGCCATTCACGGTCGATGGCAACAACAGCATGCCGCTGGTATCGATCGGACAGTCACGCATGCAGTCCTTGCCACTGACATCAGGTTTGCCACGTACATCCAGCATGCCATGTGCCATCGTATTGCCGTCGCGGTTCGGCATGCGCTGCTGCACCTCGGCGATATTCTTTTCGCTCAGCACATAATCGGCCGGCACCAGGTCGGCGAGGTTGAGCATGAAGGCTGTCACTGCATACACCTCATCGACCTTCAGACTCTTTGGCGCATCGAATGGCATCGCGCGTCGGATGTAGTCAAATAAGGTGGAAACGGTAGCCAGCTTCATGAGCGTGGTCTTCGAGTTTTCACTCACCGCAGCCAAACTAGCGACCCGTCCGCGTTCAATGTCGGCGCGCGTCGTACCCCCCACCAAGGGCGGGAACACGCTCGGTGATTCAGCGAAATCGCCATGACAACTGGCGCAACGCGCGACCCAAATTTTTTCACCTTGCGCGACACTACCCGAGCCGCGCGGCAGTCCTTGAAAATCCGGACGCACATCAATATTCCACGCTGCAATCTCGCTCGAGGTGGCAGCACGGCCGATGCGTGGAAATTTTTCAGCATGCGCAGTCTTTACCCAGATGAGTGACAACAAAACGCCCGCAGCTAATGCGCGCATCAAGCGAGTCGCTTCAGGAAAGCTGGACATTCATCACCTCACCGGCCGCAGAGACTTGCCACGACTGAATTGCATTGTTGTGATACACCGAACGCTTGCCACGCACCGCGCGCAATTCGGCAATTTTCGGTTGTACATGACCCGTTTCATCGATCGCGCGCGACTGCAGAATATAGGGCTTGCCATCCCACGCCCAGTCGATGTTGAATCGGGTCAGACACTTCGGTAACACCGGAGACTCAAGGCGTGCAGTTTTCCAGTTACGTCCGCCATCGACCGAGACATCGACGCGCACTATCTTGCCGCGCCCGGACCAAGCCAAACCGGCGATATTGTAAAAACCTTGATCCAGCAAACGCTGACCGCCCGAGGGTGAGGTAATTACCGATTTACACTCTTGAATCACGGTGTACTGACGCTGCATACCGTCGGGCATGAGGTCAAGGTATTGGGTTGACTCTTCACGGGTGGCATAGGGCGCATCGCCCACTTCCAGCCGACGCAACCATTTCACCCAGCACACGCCCTGCAGACCGGGTACCACCAAGCGCAGCGGATAGCCATTTTCCGGGCGCAGCATCTCGCCGTTCATACCCCATGCCACGATCGCATCATCCAGCGCACGGTCGATTGGTATGCTGCGCGTCAAGCTGGCGCCATCACTACCCTCGGCCAGCAACCACTTCGCCTTCTGCTTATCAATGCCGCAGTCCTCCAGCAGTAGCGACAGCGGTACGCCGGTGAACTCGCAACATGACAGCATACCGTGGGTGTACTGCACAGTAGGAACCGCTGGACCAGCCCAATCCATTGCGCTATTCGCGCCGCATTCAATGAAATGCATGCGCGACACCGATGGCAGCCGCATCAACTCGGCCATGGTGTACACCTTCGCCGTCGACACCAAACCGTTGATCATTAAGCGATGATCACGCGGGTCGATATCGTGCCAACCTGCGTGATGTCGCTCGAAATGCAAACCGCTGGGCGTGATAATGCCAAACAGCCCTTGCAGCGGTGTGAATGAAATACTGCTCTCCCGCTTGCGTGTCAGCCCCGGCGATTCGCGCCGCTGCAGATTCGCCTCGTGCTTCGATGGCGATCCGTACGGGGTGAAGGCAACCGGATTCCCGAGCCGAGTCGAATGTGCGGACGGCTGCAAAATCGCCATATCGCCGTCCAATGACGGACGGTCACTCGCTGCGAATGCGCCGCCCGTGGCCAAGGTCGCACTCGCCGCTGCAAAGCTCTTACGCAAAAAGTCACGGCGCGACGCGTCGAGACCCTTGGCACTGATCTCCTCGAGCAGTTGATCAGGAATGAAATTTTCGGGCGCCGGCAGCAAGCGGCCCGCGCTGCGGTGTTCGCTCATTGCGCTATGACTTGCACATACCGATAAGCAACGCCTCATCGACGCTACCCGCTTCCGGCTTCACCCACGGCCAAGGACCGTGGGTCCAGTAAACCGTCAGCCCGCCGCCCATGCCGTCTTTGTGCAGCACGCGCAACCACTCACGCATCACCCTTTTGCCACAGTCGTACTCGTAGTTCAGCTTCAGGGAACGGAAAGGCTTGCCCTCATAGTCCTGATCGGCCGCGTAATCCACGATATGCCACAACTTGAAGGAATCCGGGCCGGTACGCTCCGGGTTGCCGGCGCTTTTGTAAAGCACAGCATCAGTGGGGCCCGAGCCCATGCGCTCCCAGTCCGCGTGCGCAGCCACCGAAAAGCCGAGCAAAGTCATCAGCAGCAGAATCGATTTCATACAAAGGACTCCGAAATACACGACGCCCGGCTCAACCCAGTGGTGATCAACGAACGTAGCAGCGCGAAAAGTATATCAGCGGAAACTTTACGGGTAGAATCAGCCGCGAGCGCCGCGCCAGAAAAAACCAAATCCTACCGCGCAAAGCGCCGCTTCCCTGCCGGAGATCACTGATGCGAATCTACCCCATCCTGCTAACGCTAGTTGCGCTGCAAATCGCCACGCCCATCTCATCTGCTTATGCTGCTGACGACATCGAAGCCAAGCAACTTTATGTCCAAAGTCTGGCTGCCACCTGCGCCAACTGCCATGGCACCGAAGGCTATGCGATCAGCGGTGCGACCGTGCCGGGTCTGGCGGGCCGTAGTGCCGATGAGCTGGTCGCGCAGATGAAAGCCTTCCGTAGCGGCGAGCGCAAGGCCACCATCATGCACCAAATCGCTAAAGGCTTCAGTGAGGCACAAACGCAATTATTGGCGGAGTATTTCGCCACACAAAAACGCTGAAGGAGCGGGCAATGGATCGTCGATCATTCATTCAAGCCGGCGTAGCATTAGCGCTCGGCGCTAGCAGTATCAACGCGCAGGCGATGCGTGGCGCAAAAGTGGTTGTGATTGGTGGTGGCTATGGTGGCGCCACTGCAGCTAAATACATTCGCCTGTTATCGAAACATCGCATCGAGGTGACACTAGTCGAGCCCGAGCAAAATTTCATCTCTTGCCCGCTGTCGAATTTAGTGATCGGCGGTAGCCGCTCACTGGCCGATTTGAGTCGCCCTTACAGTACGCTCACCAAGCAACATGGGATTACGCATGCGCGTGATATGGCAGTGGCGGTGGATCCGATTGCCCGTACCGTCAAGCTGGCGGGTGGTAGTACCCTCAGTTATGACAAATTGGTCATGTCGCCGGGTATTGATCTTTACTACGCCAGTATCGAAGGCCTAGCCGAGGCGCAGCGTCAGGGCAAAATTCTGCAGGCATGGAAAGCCGGGCCTGAAACCACTGCGTTGCGCAAGCAACTCGAAGCGATGCCCGATGGGGGTGTGTACGCGCTCACCATTCCGGAAGCCCCATTCCGCTGCCCACCCGGCCCCTATGAGCGCGCGTGTCAGGTCGCTTTCTACTTCCAACGTCACAAGCCAAAAAGCAAAGTCTTGGTGCTCGATGCCAACCAAGATGTTGTTTCCAAACCGGCGTTATTCAAAAAAGCCTGGAATGAGCGCTACCCGGGCATGGTCGAATACCAAAACCAGCACAAGGCCGTCGCAGTCGCTCCAGCGGAGGGCTTGATCAAATTTGATGTACACGCCGATGTGAAAGCCGATGTGATCAATGCCTTGCCCGCCATGCGCGCAAACAAGATTGCCACCCAAACCGGGCTGGCCAACATAGCGGATGGCCGCTGGTGCGGCGTCAACTATCAGACCTTTGAATCAACCGCAACGAAAGATATCTTTGTTATTGGCGATGCGATACAAGTCGCGCAGTTAATGCCCAAAAGTGGTCACATGGCCAACAACCATGCCAAGGTAGCGGCAGCAGCAATCGTCGCACAGTTGAGCGGGATCGAACCCAACCCACAACCGATGCTCACCAACACCTGTTACAGTTTCATCGACGATCGCAGCGTTGTACACGTCGCGAGTGTTCATGAATATCTGGCGACAGAGCGTACCTTCAAAGTAGTACAAGGCGCTGGTGGCTTGAGCGCTGAGCCTACTGAACTTGAAGGGAACTACGCCAATAACTGGGCTCGCACCATCTGGGCCGACATGCTCGAGTAAACCAAGGGAGATGCTAATGACTGACCTGCTGTGGCCGTGCTCACCGATTGTTCTCACCACACCACGCAACTAAGTATTGGCATCCAACATGAACGAGCCCTTGATCGACTGGTACTTCGACTTCATCTCTCCTTATGCTTATCTGCAGTGGCATCGACTACGCCGCGAGGCACCGCAGCTAAAGATCCAGCCCAAGCCGGTGCTGTTCGCTGGACTATTGAGTCATTGGGACAACAAAGGCCCCGTAGAAATACCGCCCAAGCGAAGCTGGACCTATGCGCATTGCCTTTGGCTCGCGCGTCGGTACGATATCCCCATGCAGCTGCCAGCAGCACATCCGTTCAACCCGCTGCCACTGCTACGACTCTCGCTGGCACTGGGCGCTACTGAAGACGTGGTCGATCGCTTGTTCGGCTATGTCTGGCGTGATGGACGACTGCCGTCGGATGAGGGTGCCTGGCAAGATTTGCTCGACGAGTTACTGGTAGAAGCCGCCGACATCAACGCCGACACTGTCAAAGATACGCTGCACCGAAACTGCGCAGAGGCGATCGAAGCCGGCGTGTTTGGGGTGCCCACCGCTGTGGTGGATGACGAATTGTTCTGGGGAGTTGATGCCACCGATATGCTACTTGGCTATGTTGCCGAAGATCCTTTTTTCCGTTCCGAGGCCTACGCACTAGCGCACACGTTGCCCGCCGCCGTGCATCGTAAAAAGTAAGCTGAAAGTCTCAAGGTCACATTACGGTACGTCCGTTATAGCGCCTTGCTAAGGCGCCACTTGTTACGCCGCTTTGTTAAGACGCTTTGTTAAGACGCTTTGTTAAGACGCTTGGCTGAATAGTAAACCCTCACATTGCCCTCCACCGATCAAACGCGCTTGGTGAAGGTCTGAATTCCCCTTTTTTCACTTGGGTATTACTCAAGTCCCGAGTAGTCGGTAGAAATTCCCTATAAAATCAGACACTGATTTTTTATAAACCGCAGCCCAAAGGTATCGGCGAGGAATAATGACTGCCCGCTTTTTGTCCCGCGCCCTACTGCTCGCAGTTGCACTGCCGATGACCCTGATCGCCTGCGACAATAGCCCTAAAACCTATGACGCCTGCATGTTGAAGGCTTCGCGGGAAGCCAAAAATGATCGTCAATTCCGCTCTATGGCTGAAGCCTGCCGCGATCGTTTCCCGAATCGCTGATAGCGACGCCAACGAAAAAAGATATCACGCAGGATCGCCTTACTATCAACCAAAAATAAAGCGCTCGTTGTAACCCATCATGCTCATGACAACCCCCTTGCAATCATGGCGGAAACTTGTTTTCCTCTGGGCGCAAAGAGCCCTGCCCTTGTTGCTTATGTTGAGTAGCATGAATGTACGGGCCAATGACTGCGAGAACATCATCAAGATGGATGGGTTGTTCAGCAAAGCGCATCGCGAGTGTCCGTTCAGTTACTACGCGTTCCGGTTTCACCAGCAATCCCAAATGTGCGGCGAAAAAACTGGCGAGACCAAATGGAAACAGCTGTTCTCCCAAGGTGCCTCGACCTTCGACAGCAAAGCTGCGAGCATGGGCAAATCTGCGCTATGCGCGAAGCTGGTGAAAGATTTTCCGATGACGGTGAAGTTTTAACTCGTCATCGGCACTTCAACCCTAT
Source organism: Oxalobacteraceae bacterium (assembly GCA_027485795.1). Taxonomy (GTDB): domain Bacteria; phylum Pseudomonadota; class Gammaproteobacteria; order Burkholderiales; family Burkholderiaceae_D; genus Pernthalerella. The sequence continues at coordinate 11,560 of JAIXQK010000124.1, read as the reverse complement.
CTCCCATCATCGGCACACTGGCATGCCAGCCGAGTTCCCGCTGAATTCTGCGCCGCAACGCATCGGAAGCATCCTGTTCACCATGGGTAATGTAAACATGCTGCGGTGGTCGCTTGGCAGTTCTCAACCAATCCATGATCTGACCAGCATCTGCGTGGGCTGACATCCCTGGCAGCGACACTATCTCTGCATTGACCGTCACATCCTGACCAAAAATACGGATACTCCGCTCACCCTGCACCAAGCGCGCGCCACGCGTACCGCCCGCTTGGTACCCAGCAAACACCACACTACAGCGGTGATCACCAAGATGGTTCTTCAGGTGATGCAGAATCCGGCCGCCTGTAGCCATGCCACTGGCCGAGATAATGATCGCCGGGTAAGTCAGCTGGTTCAGCTCACGCGACTGATCCGCTGTGCGGCAGAAGCGTGCAACACTACCCATATGCCGGCAATCGTCAACTGATAAGCGGTGCTCGTTGGCATGGTGCTGGTAGATGCCTGTGGTGTCGATCGCCATCGGGCTATCCAGAAACACCGGTAAATCCGGAATTTGTTTGGACTTCTTCAACAGCCAGATCTGATACAGCAGCGCCTGCGTACGACCCACCGCAAACGCCGGCACAATCACCATGCCACCGCGCGCTGCGGTACGCCGAATCACATCGGCCAGTTCGCCTGCATGGTCACCATCATCATGGGTTCGGTCACCATAGGTCGATTCAATCACCAATGTGTCGCCGTGCTCAATCGGTACCGGCGGCTTCATCATCAGATCATCCGACCGACCAAGGTCGCCCGACATCAGCAAACTACGATTACCCTGGCGCAACTCGACCGAACTAGCGCCGAGAATATGGCCAGCGCCACGCAAGCGTAGCTGTAATGGACCGAGCGTCAGCGGTTCATCAAAATCGAGTGGTTTGAACAACTTCAGCGAACGCCGCGCATCTTCTTCGGTATACAAAGGCAGCGCTGGGTGGTGCTTTGAGCTTTTGTGGCGGTTAGCGAAATCGGCGTCCGCCTCTTGCAGGTGCCCACTATCTGGCAGCAGCAGGCCACACAGTTCTGCCGTGGCGCGCGTGGCATACACCGGCCCACGGTAACCCTGTTGCACCAATAGCGGTAGGGCACCCGAGTGATCGATATGTGCGTGAGTGAGTACCACCGCGTCAATTTCCTTGGTGCTGAACGGCATGGGCTGCCAGTTCAACAAGCGTAGATTCTTGTAGCCTTGAAACAGGCCGCAATCAACCAGAATGCGCAAACCACCAGCTTCGATCAGATATTTAGAGCCAGTCACGGTTCCCGCAGCGCCAAGGAAGGTAAGCTTCATAAATATCTCGCCTAGTTTTTATTTGTAGAACCATTGTATTCGATGCAATGTCGCCAAACCGCCTATGATTCAATCTACAGAAACCACCGGACTTAGTAGCGCAGAAGCCACGCGTCGTTTAGCCGCTGACGGCCCGAACGAGCTTGGCGATGCGCACCGGCGTGCGCTGGGCGCCACGGTGGTAGAAGTGGTGCGTGAGCCGATGTTCCTGCTGCTGATTGCTGCAGGAGTGGTCTACTTTCTGATTGGCGATCGCTTCGAGGCGATGGTACTGACCGGCTTTGTGCTGGTGATTATGGCGATCACCATCTTCCAGCAGCGTCGCACTGATAATGCGCTGGCGGCCTTGCGCGATATGTCGAGCCCGCGTGCACTGGTGATGCGCGATGGTGTCATGCAGCGTATCGCCGGACGCGAGGTGGTACGCGGCGATCTGCTCATGCTGCAAGAAGGCGACCGCGTACCCGCCGATGGCGAGCTACTGTCCGCGCATGATCTGGCCATCGATGAATCCATGCTAACGGGTGAGTCGCTCCCATTGCCCAAGTCGAAAGGGCAAGCGGTCTATGCCGGCACGCTGGTGACCCAAGGTCAGGGCACGGTCGAGGTGAGCGCCACAGGTGGTCATACCGAGATGGGGCGGATCGGTAAATCGCTCGACAAAATCGACCTACCCTCCTCGCCACTGCGCGATGAAATGACGCGCCTCACGCAGCGCATCGCAGCGGTGGGTGCTGTACTCGCGCTGATTCTGGTTGCACTCTACTGGGTCGCGCGCGACAACCTGCCAGAGGCGGTTCTCGCCGGTATCGCACTCGCGATGTCCTTACTGCCGCAAGAATTCCCTGTGATCATGATTATCTTTTTTGCCTTCGCCGCACGACGGCTAGGTAAACTTGATGTACTAACGCGTCGCTTAGATGCGATTGAAACACTGGGCGAAACCTCGGTGCTATGTGTCGACAAAACCGGCACACTGACGCAAAACCAAATGCAGGTTGTCGCACTACACGCGACTGATGCTTCAGAACTCGTGCAATCGGAAGTTGGCACGACACTGAGCATGACGCAGCAGATGCTGCTGCAGCATGCACTACTCGCGAGCGAAGTCACGCCCCATGATGCGATGGAAAAAGCCATCCATCAGCTGGTCAATTTTCCAGCACATGCATCGCTCTGTACGCCCGGCGACTGGACGCTCGCGCATGAGTATGAGCTGTCGCCACAGCTAACCGCTATGACCCATGTGTGGCATACCGGTGAGCGCTACCTGGTAGCCATCAAAGGCGCGCCCGAGTTAGTTGCGGCGATGTGTCACCTGCCTCAAGAACAGCGCGCTAGGGTTGCTGATGATGTAGCGCAGTTCGCTGAGCGCGGGCTACGTGTGCTCGGTGTTGCCCGTGCCAATCATTTGAACGGCCAGGCGTGGCCGGTCAGCCCGCACAGCTTTGAATTTGAGTGGCTAGGCTTGATCGCGTTTGCCGACCCTTTGCGCGAGGAAGTACCTGCCGCTATCGCGCAATGCCAAGGAGCGGGAATTCGTATCGTGATGATTACCGGCGATCACCCGCGTACTGCACTAGCGATTGCACAGGCCGCAGGCATTCCGACGGCACGCGTGATGCTGGGTAGCGATATTGAGCAAATGGATATCGCGACGCTGACTGCGGCGGCACGTGATGTGAATGTATTCGCGCGCGTCAAGCCACATCAAAAGCTGGCCTTGGTCGAGGCGCTCAAACAAGCGGGTGAGATCGTCGCCATGACGGGTGACGGTGTGAATGATGCCCCTGCGCTGAAGGCCGCACACATAGGTGTTGCGATGGGTCAGCGGGGTACTGACGTAGCACGCGAAGCCAGTGCGCTAGTACTACTGAGGGATGACTTCGACTCGATCGTACAAGCCATCCGAACGGGAAGACGTACCTTCGCGAATATGCGCCAGGCCATGATTTACACCCTAGCGGTGCATATACCTGTGGTCGGTTTATCCATCTTACCGGTGCTGTTTGGTCTGCCGCTTCTACTAACCCCCTTGCATATCGCGTTTATTGAGCTGGTGATCGACCCCGCCTGCTCAATCGTATTCGAAGCAGAAAACGGTGATGAAGCATTAATGCAGCAAGCACCGCGCCGCATCACCGAGCCGCTGCTGTCGCTACCGGACGCGATGCAGGCGATTGGCTTCGGCACAGTGACGACCGTAGTCTGCTTCGCTGCCTATTACGTGCTGCTACAAGCAGATCAGCCCGTGCGCACTGCTTCAGCGCTTGTGTTCGTGCTACTGGTCGTGACCAACACCGCGCTAATACTGCCTAGCCGTAGTCGCAAGCATAGCTGGCGTGCACTGTGGCAGGGTCTCCCTAGTGTGTCGCTGGCGGTTATCTGCGCGACGCTGGCGGGTCTATGGCTGGTCACGCAAGTTGCTGCGGTTGCAGTGGCGTTCCGCTTTACGCCGCTGCCCGTTGAGCATTGGCTACTAGGCCTACTCGCTGGCTTGCTGATGCTACCGCTGTTCCAGCTAATTAAACTACCGCGTAGCATGCACTAGGCAGGTAACAATCCCATGTGGTCGAACGGCGGTAAGGGTTCGCCACTGGCTAGTGCAAGCATCTGCTCCGGTGGCAGTGCCGGTGCAATCACATAACCCTGAATCTCGTCACAACCGATGGCTTGTAGTAGCCGCAGCTGTTCCAAGGTTTCCACCCCCTCAGCCACGACATGCATATCGAGCGCTGCTGCCATCGACACAATCGCTCGGTACAACTGCTCGCCCTCCGAGCCATGCGCTAATGAATGTGTAAAAGCCTGATCTACCTTGAGTACATCGACATCCAGCCGATGCAGTTGTGCGAGTGATGAGTAGCCGGCACCGAAATCATCAATCATCAAGCGAATTCCCAACTCGCGTAGCGCATCAAGCTCTGTGGATGTTGCTGTACTACGCTCAACCATCGCTGATTCCGTTACCTCAATCTCAAGCAAGCTGGCCGGCACGTCATACTTACGTAGCGTATGCGCGATGAAATCCGAGATTCTCCCATGGTGTAGCTGACGAGGTGAGACGTTGACAGATACAGGTACCAATCGCATATTCAGGTCACGCCATCGAGCGATCTGTGCGACCACTTTGTCGATCACGCGCTCACCAATACCATGGATCAGGCCAGCCTCCTCCGCGGTGCTGATGAAGGTCCCCGGCAGCAGAATGCCGCGTTCGGGATGCTGCCAACGTAATAGCGCCTCCATACTACATAGTCGTCCGGTTTTTGCGGAGACGCGTGGCTGGTAGTACATGAAAAACTCGTCACGCTCGATCGCCTCGCGAAGAGCGTTCTCAATATTCATTCGCCGTACCAGTTCATCCGACAGCTTGGGGTCATACATGTGATAACGCCCCTTGCCATCTGCCTTAGCGGCATACATGGCAACATCAGCATGCTTGATCAGTGTCTCGGCATCGGCACCATCCTCCGGAAACAAACTAATGCCGATGGATGCCGACATGGTACTGACAACGGCCTCAGCCACCGGATAGGGCTCGGATAAGCGCACAATCAGCGCACTGGCAATACGAATCACTGCATCAATCGAGTCTGCGTTATCCAGTATCACCGTAAACTCATCACCGCCAAGTCGCACTACATAATCGCTGGCCCGCACGGTTTCACGCACTCTCGCGGCGGCAAGCACCAGCACCTCATCACCCGCTGGATGACCAATAGTGTCATTCACACCTTTGAAGTTATCGAGATCAATAAACATGAGTGCAAGCTTTCCGCGTCCGCGCTCGGCACGACGAATCGCCGCCGGCAGAAAATTCATTAGCCAGCGACGATTCGGCAATTGGGTGAGCGGGTCGTTATTTGCCATATCCGATAAGGCCTGCTCATGCGTTTTGACATCGGAAATATCACGCAAGGTAAGTGCAATACCGGTTCCCGAGTTAACGGCGCGACGGTATACCCAGGTAGCGCGAATCCAACCATGCGATGGCACACGAAGTTCGTCTTCGTAAATCCCTTTGAGCAGCGCCTTACGACAAATCGTCAATAGCTCGGCGCGGGAGTTCTCAGGGATGGCCTGACTCGCCAGCCTGCCGACTAGATGAATCCGTAATAGCCCAAGCAGTGCAGCAGCACGATCGTTGCAATCTTCAATTCTAAAATCCGTCAGCTGATCTTTGGGGCCATACACCGGGCTCAGCATGTAAAAGCCCTCGTTTGCCGCATCTGTCGCCATACGATAGGTGCGTCGAACATCGGCCTCGGTGCGGCGGCGAGCAGCGTAATGGATCGAAACCCGAATACCTGCAATCGCGAAAAAAGTCAGAAATAAGGTCGCAACGGCTGCGCTAAGTCGATATCCGCGTGCTGCGGTATTGTGGGCTTCGAGCGCCCTGCTCACCGTCAGCCCTGTCACAGCAAATAGAGGATAGCGATCAACTTTGCGCCAACCAACGAAACGGTCTAACTTATCGCGAAATCCTGCGCCGGTCTCGATACGATTACCAAGCGTGCCAGAAAGTGCCGGCATCTCAAGAAAGAACGGCTCTGTCATCTCACCGCCGCTACCCATACGCGTGGCGATAAAACGCCCACCGATCAAGAGCGCAGCGACAAAATCATTTCTGTCCTGAAGCACCTCATCCTGAAAGGTCGACAGAAAATTCGGCTCGAGAGCAATCATGACTGCACCGGCAAATTTTCCGGCAGGGTCATCGATACGGCGAGTGAATTGAATCACCCGCTTCCCGACCAGCGGGTTCTCTACCGGGCCCTCAATCCGCAAGCCATCGCAGCATTGACCTCGATGATGCAGAAAGAACGGTGCCTCAGATAAGTTCACGCGCTGCTTGGGCTCGGAAGTGGTGTGTACCACTTTCCCATTGGCGTCGATGATGGCGACGAAGAAGTGATCACGTACCGGAAACAAGCCGCGCTCGCGATCACGCTTCAAATCCACGCGATTCGGTGCGTCGGCCCAGCCAAAGCCTACCGCCAGACTCAGCTGATCGAGCTGCTCGACAAAATTTGCCAGTTGAATCGCATAGGAGCTTGCCAAGGCCTCGGCTTGCACCATCGCAATCGCACGTTGATCGCGCTCATCGCGCCTGATCTCTAGTTCAGTGACAACCCACAGTAGCGTCACTAGTAATAGCAGCCCGGTGACCCAAGCTAATACGCGCCAGATATCCGAAGACATCTCCCACTCATCGGTTTGTAGCGGTGCACGCACTTTGGGCAAGCCTATCTTTTAGACAAATCACCCGCCCATTAGAAGACAAATACTGAGCAATGAAGATCGGGCAGCGCAGAAAAAACAATGCAATCTACAAATGCTTTGCGCTGCATCAGCGCTACCGAGGCCCAAGAAAGCTCAATTGTTCCACCATGGAACTAAAGAGCCGTTTAATGTAGATACTTTAACGGGGCAACCGTAGCGTAATTAGATTGAAAAAATTAATTGATGAGCTTAAATCCTTCGGGTAGTCGCACAATCCTGAGTGTTTAGTTCGAATCCGGCCGCAGGATTCTTGCCGCTATCGATCTCTACACTTGCTTTACTGTAGGGCCCAACCAAGCCAACAAAAAATAAATTTGATTGCTTCTTTAAGGAATATCCGACTCCGTATTGGCCAATAAAATCACACTTTCCTTCAAGGAGACTGATACGAATTTCATCTGGGCTGAAATTCTCAAGACGCAAGGCTAAAGCTAAGTCGCCACCAGTCACTACATTATTTGTATGAGTCCGAGTGTGCCGTATGCCCAGCATAAAACTAGGCATGACGCCAATGGCATCTCCGAACATCCACCGCAAACCGATATAGGCCCGTGTTTCATCGTGATTAAGCCCGTCCGCTCTAGCAGCTTCATAGCCAGTAATTAACAAGACTGCGAGTAGGATACTCGTGAAGGCCTTTGAAGATTTCATGGTCACCACCTAGTTTGTACACTCTGGTTGATCGGCTAAACAGCGCATATCAAGCAAGGGATTTGTTTAGCGCCTCACAATCAGCATGCCGATCAGTAAGCCAATAGCGCCTGCCACGCCGACAGCACGCCAAGGTTTTTCATGAACATAGATATCGGTGTCATGTGCGATCTTTCGACCTGTACGAACTGCCGATTCCTGAATGTCATTTGCCCGTGTGATCGCCTGATCGAGAACTTTCATAGCCTTCGAGCGCAGCTCAGCTGCTTTCTCTTCGCTAACATCAGCCGCCTCGTCAAGCAACGCTTGAGCGTCATGCATCAGTGGCTTTAACTCATTACGGACATTGGACAGTGTTGAATTCGACATGAAAGTCTCCTTGAAAGAAACGAGCATATAGTTATAAGCCCCTTAATAAATATGGCAGAAAAAAACTTGGCCAATTATTGAAGCCCAACAAAGTCAGCAATGCTGAGAACGGTATTCAGGCTGAAATCAGCCTTGTAGGCCGGCATTTATCAAAGTCAATACGGTATTGCTTCCAATAAGATGCCCGATATGGATTGCCTGCTGATCTATGTTAGGCTGCGCTTGAGTGTTGCTAGAAAGCACTATGCTGGCGTCCCTGCCACCGCATCAATCAAGCTTGAGCGCCGGACTTGGGCGCAGACCGTATTAGCCGGATGGCATTGGCAATGTCATCCAGCTGTGTAGCTACCTACCCCGAAGTCCAATCATTTGTTGAAACGGTCTCATGGACAAAGACTCTGAACAGGTCATCAACTCCAAAATTGCTCAGCTTCAAGCCGATATTGAGATTTTGCGAGAAAGCTATATGGCGCTTAATAAGCGCTACACCAAAAACCTCGCTTCGATTAACGATTTAACACTTTCCTCACTCGAGGCCGCTCTACGCGCGGCGACCGCAGCTGAAAAAGCAGCATTAGCATGTAAAAGTGCTACCGAAGCAGCATTAAAGTCGGCAGATGCCATGGTGATTGACGCGACTCGATCTGCGGCAGAGTCTGCGAGTCTTGCGGCCGTCGCATCCGCCGAGGCTGCGGCATCAGCCTCGGCCGCCGCAGCGGCAGCAGCCACCGCTGCAGCAATGCAAGCCGAGGAGTCTGCTGCGCAGGCGTCGGCAGAAGCGGCCATGGCAACACAACGAGCAACCAAAGCAGCCGCCGAAGCTGCTGAAATGGCCAACCGGGCAACTGCGGTTGCAAAATCACTCAAGGCCTAATCGTCGGCTGCCGATCAATTGCCTACCGTATCGATATAACGTGCTCCTGCAGGGAAGCAAACCAGAATCACAACCAGCTTTGTTTTCTAAAATCAGAATTAGAACAACTACAATGGAATAGCCCAGTGAATGAGATCAACTCAATCAATTCGGATAACCATCTGTTAGATGAAGTTGTATCGCTCGAGCATCAGGTTGAAGATTTATTTGAGTTAAGCGGCTTAGGTGCCTATAGAGTTTCAGAAGACGGCACATGCTTGAGTATCAACAGTCAAGCGCTCAAATGGATCGGTTGTTCACGCGAGTCCATCATTGGGAGAAAATCTCCCGCCAGTCCAATTGCAAATACAAATTGGCAAATCCTGAAAAATTCCCAGCCACCAAACTCAAATGAAGATTCAGAAGAGCACATCTTTGGACTGATAGACAAAGGGGGGCAACAGCGGTTTTTCCATTTTCTTAATGCCTTTCCCCCGAGCGAGCAGCACTCGTCACACGAACGCTCAATCATCTTTGATTTGTCCGAGTACAGACAGCAAGCCGAACGGCAACGAATATCTTCGATCGTGTTCGAATCGAAAATGGGGATTTGTGTTGCTGACTCGAACGGCCTGATTATCGAGGCAAATGCTGCCTTTTCCAAAATAACAGGATACTCGGCTCATGAATTGCGGGGTAAATCATTTGATTTCTCTGTTCTTCTTCCAGGTAATACCGCGCTGAAAAGCAAAGTACAAAAATCTCTAGCAAACAAAGGTGAATGGGAGGGCGAGATTCGAGAACACCGCAAAGATGGCAGCAGTTTCACTGCATGGGTAAACATCTCGGCCGTTCCAATGAAGCACGACTCACAATCTTATTATGTCTTATGCGTCTATGACATTACCGCGAACAAGACCTCACAAGAAGAAATCCATAATCTTGCCTACTTCGACTCTCTGACTCAACTTCCTAACCGAAGAAAATTGAATGAAACCTTGTCGAATATTCTCAGTACGACACCACGCCCCGATTCTCATGGTGCGGCACTGTTCATCGACTTGAATAAATTCAAGTCCTTGAATGACACCAGGGGACATAGAGTCGGCGATATGCTGCTGATCGAAGTTGGGCATCGACTGCAAAACACCGTCCGCGCAGTTGATACCGTCGCCCGTGTCGGCGGTGATGAATTTGTAGTTTTGCTGGAAGATCTGAGTGAAGATATGCCCAAGGCCACACATGAAGCCAACAAAATTGGGACAAAAATCCTGAAGGCTCTAGCGCGGCCTTTCAAGTTAGGTGAGATTCAGTTTACTTGTGGCGCGAGCATCGGTATCAACATATTTGGCTATGATGATCTGGTACATGATGTCATTCAGCATGCTGATATGGCCATGTATGAAGCAAAAAAAAATGGCAGAAACTCACTTTGCTTCTACAACCCGGAGATGAAAGCCTCTGCTACTGCTCACGCGAATCTTGAGCAAGAGCTCGGTCTCGCACTTGAACTTGAGCAGCTGGCTGTTTTTTTTCAGCCACAGCTTAATTCAAAAGATGAGATTTACTCTGCCGAGGTCTTATTACGCTGGAAGCATGCTACTCGCGGAATCCTGAAACCGAATGAATTCATCTCGGTCGCCGAAGAATCGGGACTTATTGTGCCTATCGGCTTCTGGGTCATCAAAGAGGCATGCAAGCAGATTCGTCAATGGACGACCGATCCTCTGTTCTCAAAAATAAAGCTGGCCGTCAACGTCAGTGCTCGCCAGTTCCAAGACCCAGGTTTCGTGAAAAAGATTTTCCAGATAGTCCAAACAAGCGGTATTAATGGTTCCATGCTGATTCTGGAGCTCACAGAAAGCATGATGCATGATATCAATCAGGTTCGCGAAAAGATGGAAAAAATCCGCGAGCTAGGCATTCTGTTTTCTCTAGACGATTTTGGCACCGGCTACTCGTCGCTATCAAGCCTGATTCAGCTGCCGATCAATCAACTTAAAATCGATCAGATGTTCGTGAAAAACATGGTGGCGAACTCAGGCGATGCCATCGTGGTAAAAACCATTATTGCGATGGCGAAAAGTCTCGGGATCAACGTGATCGCGGAAGGTCTTGAAACACAGCAAGCTAGAAGTTTGCTACACGAAATGGGTTGCTCACTGTATCAAGGCTATCTATTTAGCCAAGCCCTTCCTACCCAAGACTTCGAAAATTTTGTAAAGCACCGCAATTAACTCGAATACCGGAAAATTGGAGCTAATTCGCCGGGTCATGACGTACATGTCAGGCCTTACCCGCGTTATCTAGCCCTACACTAGCCCTAAGCTAGATTACGCGTGTACTGTCTGGTCGCTTACCAACGACCGTGTTGCTCATACCCGCGGACCTCGGATCGACTAGGCACGCGGACCCGGGGTTCATCAGGCAGCTGCAATTTCGCATCTACGACAGAGGCATCTTTGGAAAAGGCTTCTTGCATCAGGCTAATCCTAGACTGCCTGACCAACACTAGCACCTCGATCAATCCGGCTAGTTCATGCTTGGGTGCTGTCTGGGATATCTCATCAATTAGATACTTTCTTGGCATGCTCATAGAAAAATCTCCCGGGAATGGATGATGATTTATTTTTTGTTTCTGGTACTGATTCAATCATCGTGTTTCAGCTTCGTAGATTTTTAGAAGGTCCGTTATCTCGCACGCGCTGCGAAATTCGCGTCGCCTGGCCTCCGACCAGCGCCACCCACTAATAAATTGAGCAGGCTGTTGTTTGATTTGTCGGTGGTAGTAATACATGTAGCGTTGGCAATATGCCTCGAAGACATGTGTCGAAATAGAATCCGGATTCCGATCTCGCATTTCACTCAGTAGCTTTGGCAGGTTATCCATGCGTTTCAGCCTTTGTCGGTTGCACATCATTTCTGATCAGCACATACTCACCCGGCGCTGCGGGGAGATCGATATCGTCACTCTTGACTGGTACCGCAGGGCGTTGCGCTTGGCCCTGCGCAAGCCAGTCTGCCCAACACGGCCACCAAGAGCCCGCTTGTTCCGGCGTACGCTG
>JAIXQK010000171.1 GCA_027485795.1 Oxalobacteraceae bacterium | reverse complement strand
TGGTAGGCGTGTCTTAAGTCCTTTCTTGAATACAATTGGTTGCGACTAGTTCGCTGGAATCATTGACCATGAATTTTTTTTTTTTTTTTTTTAAGAGTTATCTTAAACCCCTGTCGATTGTCCTCGGTATCGCTGCTCTGAGCCAGGCAAGACTGACTGCGGATACAAATGACACGTTTGTGCTAAGTGTCGTAATGGACGCCGAGCAGAACGTAGAACTTAATCCGGGCGATCCGATTCGTTATACCGTCACTTACGGGCGTGAGCCGGCAAGCAGTGGCGCGACGCACCAGCGTCAAGACGTGAGAATCAGCATATTGCTGAGCACGGATGGCAATCCAGATAACATTAATAATTTTAAGCTGGATTTTTTTAATGACAGCTTCGCTGCAAACACAGCAATCGGGGAAGTGCGCACGCAAACTTTGATCAATCGTTTGCCGCCTAACTATACTGGCACCTACTTTTTGATCGCTAAAATTCATGCGCCGGGCATTTTGACGACTGGAAATGTCGCCGGTGACCCCGATGTTAGTAATAGTTTTCCTTCTGTTTTCACCACAAGCGCTGCCCGGGTGGTAATACGATCTGTAGACAGTCCTACTGTAGCTCGAGTATCGACCAGCACAACGGGTGGTGATGCCAACGAACTTAGCGAAAGCCCGTCGATCACTGCTGACGGTCGCTACGTCGTCTTCCATTCAGAAGCCACGAACATTGTGTCTTCTCCCGCAGCCGTCACTGGCGTTTCTCAAATCTACCTTAAAGATAATCTTACGGGCGAAGTTCGTATGATTTCCCAGCTAGGCGGCCAAGCTGGCAATGCGGAGAGCAAGTATCCGGTGATCAGCGCCAACGGGACACTTGATCCTGTTGCTGGAACGCCCCGCTACTACGTAGCATATCAATCCTCCGCAACTAATCTTATTAGCGGAGTTGGTTCGATCGATGCAAATCAACAGACTGATATATTCTTATACGATGTCGCCAATGGCACAACGACTCTAGCTAGTGTTCCGAACACAGCCCCATTTGGTCAACAGGCCAACGGTGGTTCGTTTTTGCCTTCCATCAGCGGGGATGGTAACTTGATTGTATTCGAGTCGCGCGCTTCAAATTTACTCGGTTCTGTTGGTGGCATAAGCCGCGACACAAATGGTCGGTCGGACATTTTCGTTTTCAATCGCACCACAAAAGCTGTGACAGCAGCCAGCGCCACTGCCGCTGGAGTCTTGGGAAATGCTGACAGCACGCAAGCGCGTATCAGCGAGGACGGAACCACGGTCGTTTTCAAAACCAATGCCGGAAACCTCACGGCTGGCGTGTCTGTGCTGATGCCTGCGGCTGAAGTAGTCGCCAAGACCTTGGTGCCTGGCTCATCCACCGGAGTGCTAACGCGTATTTCTGCGATACGCGAGGCTGTTGGCGCTGTCACAGCCAGTTTAGTCCCATTCAACCGAGATTCATTTGATGCGGCTGTGAGCCGCGACGGTCGGTATGTCGCTTTCGCCAGCCGTGCTACGAATACCACCGCTCCCGATGGGCAAAATAACACATTGGGCTACTCCCAAGTTTATGTTGTAAACCGTGCGGTGAATCTTCCCCTGGGCATTTTGCCCAGTCCCTCCCTTTACGACCAAGTTGGCAACGTTAGCTTGAATGTCGTTTCGGTCAGCACCGACCCGCTTGAGGTGTTGCCTGGTTTCGCCAACAATGAGTCGGTTGCGCCTGTCATTAGCGGAAATGGGCGTTATATTGGGTTTCGCACTGAAGCTGACGATCTCCTACCCAATGTTGTCATAAGGTCAGATGGCCGTAGTTTTCAAACTGCAAACTCCGGTGTTGTTTCGATTGATCCGACTAACATCGATCCATCTGCTATTTCTGGAGCGCCCATCGACATGCCGGTGGTGAATATCACGGATAACGTGGGCCCTGGCGCCGGTGCGACGGCCTATGCGGTTGTGCAAGATGGATCTGTGGTTTCAATCGTCGTCACGGATGGTGGAAGTGGTTACAGCACGACTGCCGATGCAGTTACCGTGCAAATCCAAGGTGGACAATTTCCAGGTTCTCCTCAAAGTTCAATCGCTAGGGCAACTGCAGTTGTAGGGACCACTGGTCAAAATGCTGGAAAAATCACTGCTATCAATGTGACCAACGGCGGCTCTCGTTATGCATATGCATTTGTGAGCATTTCTGATGGAGTTGGCAGTGGAGCTATTGCAACGGCTACTCTTGAAGGTGATGGTGTGAAAGATGTTTCCGTGAGCGATTCTGGTTTCGGTTACCTGCCAGATCGTGTGTCAGTTCTGTTCAGCGCACCTGATGATCCTGCTGGAAGTCTTCCCACGGCTGTTGCGGTGGTGGAGAATGGTAAGATTTACGACATCGTAGTGACTTCGTCTGGATCAGGATATTTAAACGCGCCGACGGTGGACATTTCTACAGCACCTCAAATTGTAGCCACCGCGACGGCAGAGTTGGCCCAAGGTGCTATCAGTTCTGTTACTATTACGGACACTGGCGCCGGATATATTACCACGCCTACGGTAGAAATTACAGTTTTAGATGTAAATGGCGTGAACACATATTCGGTCGATCCTGTTGATATCACTATTAGTTCCGGACTAGCTAACAATGAGATCAGCCGCTATACGGATCGTAATCAATCGTCCGACGTCTACATTCGTGATACTGGTATTCGCTCGATAATTGTTACTGAGGCAGGTAGCGGGTATTCGGATTCATTTGTTCTGGAAGGCTCCGCAATACAAGGGGGCGGAGGCAGCGGTGCTCGTGCTTGGGTGGTTGTCGAAAATGGTGTTGTCTCTCGGATTGATCTCTTAAATGCTGGTGCCGGCTATTTATTTGAACCCGTCATTACGCTGCCTGCTCCTTCGGGAGGCGGCACTCAGGCCATTGCCCGCGCTGTCTTGAATGAAGGTGCGGAGCGTGTATCCCTTAGCCATTATGGAATAGAGACAAACGGATTGATTGGTGGTTTTGAAGTCCCGAGCAGCCGTAGTCTTACCATGAGCAGCAACGGCCGCTATATGCTCTTCACCTCAGAAGCTTCTAACAACGGGGGCTTCATATTTGGAAAATCCAATCAAATCCCGTTGGATAGTAACAGCAAGCGCGATATCTTTATCGTTAATCGGAAGATCGATGACGCAGTTACGCCTGTTCTTGGGATCGCGCCTACCGTAAGCGTCACTGTCGATACTCGTGATCTGTCGTTCAATTCGACCCGCGTTATATCCGCC
>JAIXQK010000034.1 GCA_027485795.1 Oxalobacteraceae bacterium | reverse complement strand
CTGCCTTGCGGCGGATGCCCGCCGAGCGTGCGCTCCCAATCCTCAATCAGAAATTGCCAGCCTCGCCACAGATTGTGACCACCCTCGCGCCAAGTCGCCTCCAACACTTCGGGATTAGTAGCGATGAAATTAGCCGGTGAGACGACATCCAGTAGCTGGCGTGACGCAAATGAGGCCACATGCTGGTGATGCTCGGACATGCCGCCGATTCCGGTGGTCGCGTTATGCCACCACTGCTGTTGCATCAAAAAGCTCTGATAGATCAGGCAGAAGGGCCAATGCTGCCACTGCGGTGCACGGAAGCGGCGATCCTGCTCTAGCGGCTCAATACAGTGGGCATTTCCAGCATCTGAGCTCACTTTGGATGCCGCTACCAGTAGCCGAGAAGCTTTTCGAACAGCTTTTTGAATCAAGAACTGCTGCTTGCCGGGGGAAGCCGATAAATGTAGCCACCAATCTATCCAAGCCAGTGCCATACTCCCCGGAGAGACAAACCCGGTGAAGCGCGCAATGACTGCGTGGTACATACGATCTGCCGATGTCGGTTGGTCGGGTATTTCAGTAGCGTTCGGGGGATGGACACTTGCCACCGCGGGAAAGCTAGTGAATAGTCGATCCATAATTTCCTCTTCGGGACTCGCGCTTTGACAATCTTGATTAACGAGATGGCTCGTCAGTCACTTCGGAGTCGGCGATGTACGAAATCGACTCAGTAGTAAGGTTTTCTATCTCAAGAAAGTGGCAAGCCTGAGGATTTTTTATTTTTTTTACTGCGGACCGTCGCCTTATAAGTAACGCCTAATGGGAGCCGTTTTAATTTTTTAAGCGCATCAAAATTTATGATTTCGATTGACCGGTTATCTTTTTTCAGAACACCAATTTTGCAGAGGCCGGATATAGTTCTACTCACCGTCTCCAAACTGACGCCAAGATAACTACCAATTTCTTCTCTTGACATCCTTAGTAAAAAACTTTTTTCCGAATACCCTAGTGACTTAAACTTGAAGGAAAGACTCAATAAAAACTTCGCTACCTTTGCATCTACCGGTAGTGCAGAAATCATGAATGAAGATTTTTGCTCGTTAACTAGCTGCTGACTCAGAACGAGAATGATGTGATTTCTGAAGGCCTCGCCTTCAACATTTTGCCTTCTACAGAAATCCAATGGGATTCCAATCAACTCGCTGTCGGTTAGTGCTTTCAGCGAATTGGCAAATTTTCCATGTGCGATGCCATCCAGTCCGACCATTTCACCTTTCATTGGAAAATCAATGATCTTCTCGTTCCCGTTGGTATCGGCCCAAGTGTTTTTCAAAAATCCCGAATAAACCAGATAAATCATCTCGCACTTATCATTGGATAAATAGACGTGGCGACCCGCCTTGACTCGGATATGCAAGAACTTTTGGGGGAAGGAATTGAAGTTCTGCCTTGATTCAATTCCGCAGAGGGCAAAAAGTTGCTCTGCACTCGACGATATGCGCGGCAGATTATCTATTGACCTAGATTTAGGCTTTAAATCCTCGAGGCCTAATTCATCAGTACTACTTCGAATTAATGTTTCCATATTTGCCTCAGAGAAATATTATGATTGAAAAATTTATCTTCTTGTTGAAGCACATATTAATGCGAAACACTTAAATCGCAAATAGATTGTTCAGTTTTCTTGTTGCGCAACAAGGTCATGATGAAACATTTTTTTAATATGCATTAGGTTTTCTGAATTGTTTCCTCGGAAAAATAATCCCCTAGGGAAAGAAACTAAACAATATGTACTTATCGGGGATTTTCTCGAGCGAATTTATTTACTGTGATGCGACTTCAAGGCCTTAGTATTGCATCCAGCAAACTATGTTGAAATCGTAGCCGCTCCACTCGGCTGCGAGTAAAATGCTAAGCCACGCTAGTTAATGGTCTTCGATTGGAATATCAACTTTTAAGGCGGTATGCATAATCAGGATTTATACATTTCCTCAAATGAGCTTCGGGAGCTCACCAAGTCTGGCGGTAGCTGGTGCCAGATTCACCAATTGACGTATTTACGTATCGCCTTCAGCTTGGATGCCTATGGCACTCCGGTCGTCAAAAGAGCTGATTTTGATAACTTCAGAAAACTTAATCCATGAAATTTTTCATCCGGAAATCTCTTAGATCACCGGTTATACGGTGCATTCCATAGCCGGGTGTGCCGAGGTCTCGGTCGGTCGATTGATGCATTCAAAAATTCGGGCAAAAATTCGGACTAATGCCTTACTTCCAATGCAACTTCGATCGCTCGATGAGTATTGGTAATTCTCTAAATCTGACATCAGTCAAGTCTAGTATTCTTAGAAGTATTGCTGCTCCCACCGCCTGGTGGCCTCTGCGTATTTTTGAAATTGCAGAGGGTGATGTTTTCAGTTCGCGTGCTAAATCGAAATCTGAAAACACGCGCAACCGCCAGCGCGCCCAGTCCAAAAGGTCGATCTGGTCAAACTGAAAAGGCTCTTTCAACATGATTTTCCCCGCCACAAGGTTAATTTTGTCAATTGGCTGATCCAGTTAAAAGATCATCACTTAAAGCTGAAATAGTCATGCTACCCGGCGCCGTTGTGTCTAACCACGCTGATTAATTCAGAAGCACTTATCTTGATATGGTAGGTAAGCACTCTGCAGTTTGCGAACACCTTCATGCGCAGCTTTACAAGCCCCAAACCACATTACTGCCAGTGGCTTTGCTAGTTCTGAGCAGCTCCAGAAAGCTATCAGCACTTTCCCGAAACCGCACAGCATCATGTTGTTTTGAAATTTCTATACCCGAACTTCCTGGGTCTCGTTCGATCGGCGCCTGTCGCTTAAGCTCAGATTCGATTTTCTGGATGAGTGTATCCATCTCAGAAACAGTAATCACGCCAGTTTTTCCTGGCGTTTTTCCAATGATTGAGAGCATCGTTTCTGCACTGAATCGCTGCATGATGACATCTGCAGCCGATGAAGATTTAAATGTATAAAGCATCGATGGTTTACTTTTCTACTATGGCTAGTTTTCGACAAAGGGCCGAATCTTGAATGACTGATACCAAACATATGCTACTGCTTATGGAAGCTATGTTTTTGATGCCCGGCAAGTTGCATGTTCTAAGGAAAGACACGATGAATGGGAACCATTCAATTAAGGCTGAGCTTTCTTTTTCATTTAGGAAAAGCTTGATGACGATCATGGGTTACCAGCTATGAAAGTGGCAGGCTTATCAATGGGATAGATGCTTTGAGAAAAATCGACATGACGCATTCAAAACGACTTTGCTATTCATGGCCAGTACAGCGCCTACAGAGATTCACTCTGTTATTGGTACCGCTCATGATGATGGGTTGTAAGGTCGACTTTCTAAATGCCCGACCCGCACGCGAACTGACGCCACCCGCCAAAGTAGGTAACCTCTACGCAGGATGGCGTGTATACCAAGGTAAGTGCTCAAGTTGTCATGGGGTTGCCGCGACCGGTGGTGAGCAAGCGCCTGACTTACTGCCGATCGTTAGAAGTATGAACCTGCAGCAATTCGCTGCCATCGTCCTGAAACGCTACGATCTGGCCAGTGGTGTCTCAAGGAAATCTCAAGAGAAGACGACGGTAGAGACGCGTATTGACGAGATCATGCGTGGCGATGAGCCGCCAATCGAGATGCCAACCTGGCAGGGTGAGCCTGCTGTCAACGCACATATCCTAGATCTCTATACCTACTTGTCCGCCAGAGCCGAGGGTCGGATCGGGATTGGACGCCCACCGGATTACGGTAATACCTCCGCCGTGTTTTCAGGCGGATCGGCATATTAAGATTAATCACCGACCATGGCGATGGCGGTGGCGACGCTTGGTGGACTTAAAACAGCTGTGGACCTGAATCGCCATCCGCATCCTTGCTTGACTTCGTCTTAGGTTTTTGCGCCGCACTCTGCAGTGCGAGTGCGCGAAGTACCTGCAAGGCGGCATCGCTGTCTTTGCTGAGATTGGCAGCGAGCCTTTCCTCGCCCGTCACACGCAGTATCAGACGTAGCTGCTCAACCATGATGCGGAACTGTTCTGCTGCGAATTCCGGGTGGGCATTTGCATCAAGCATCAGCTGCCCAAAATTCAACTCGTTAGCCTCTAGCTGTTGTTGGAATTCCCGCTTGGCTTGTTCGAGCAAGCGGTTGAGCTCCAACTCCGACAGATGCAGTCGCTCTGCCTCGGCTGCAATCGCTTCATTTTCTCGAGGATCAAGTACACCATCGGCGTAGGCAGCGGTTAATTGACGCACAAAAGACTCACGATCAATGCGAAGCTGATCCGTGAACGCCGACGCTAACAAGCCGGCAGGAATAGCGAAGATACCGATACCCAGAAGCGCCAGCACCACCGTTAACGCTCGGCCCATGGGGGTCACCGGTGAAATATCGCCATAGCCCACTGAGGCCAAGGTCACCACCGCCCAGTAGATTGACTGCGGAATGTTTTCAAACTTGTCGGGCTGTGCGTCATGCTCGAATAAATAGCCAAGCGAGGCCGTTAGCACCACCATCAGCAACATAACGAAGACCGACGCTGCAATAATTTGCCATTCGCGCTTGGCAACGCGAATCAGCGTGACAGTCGCTGAGGTATATCGCGTCAGCTTCAGCATACGCGTTAGGCGGAATACACGCAGGAAGCGCAAATCGAGTGGGTAAGGCAAGAAATGCTCGAGCAGGAAAGGCAAGATGGTGACCAAATCAATCAGCGCAGTCCAGCTTCGCATATGTGCCCAGTGCGGCATTGAAGTGCTGCGATAAGCTGGATTCTCTGGTGCGCTGTAGACGCGTGCTACATATTCGAACGAGAAAATACTGAAAGCGATAATGTCGATCCAATAGAACTCGGCAGCAAACAGGTGATTAATAGAATCAACTGACTCCAGAATTACGCATAGCATCGACAGCGCAATCCAAAAGATAATGAAGTTATCGACAAAGATATGTAGCCGGCCCGAATGACCGGTCGGCTCCAGCAAGGCGAAAACTTTGGCTCTGAAACTACGGCCTGCATTGAGTTGCTGGAATTCTTCCCAAGCAGGTATCAAAACACGGGAGAGCTTGAAAATCCTTGCCAGACGCATCAATCGCAGCACCCGCAAGGCTTCCAGATCAACTGGGGTAAACAGCACCAAGTAAAACGGTGCGATTGCGATCAGATCAATCAGCGCATACAGGCTAAACACGTAGCGAAGCCTTGGGTAACGGCTGTTGGCAAACTCTGGCTGCATCGGTGCAGTGACTACACGCAGCACATACTCCAGCGTGAAAAGCCCGACAGTGATGAGATCGAAGGCATGGAACCACCCTGCATTCGGCGCATGAATCTCGGGGATGGTCTCGAGAATGACTGCAAACACCGACAATACGATCAGCAGCGCGACCGTGTTATCGATTTGACGCTGGTAGCCGCCTTTGAACTCGGGGTCGAACAACCACTGATAGATTAGCGCTACCGGCGAAGCTGATGAACGCGCGACTGGAAGATTAGTCAATGGTGTAACAGCGGGTGCTTCCGTGGCTGAGGTCGTGACAGCGGTTGCGACGACCGGGCTTATATTTTTATTTGTACTCATCATCTCCCCACCAATAGCGCCGCTGCCTCACGCGCCGCTACCCTTCCCTCATCGGTTGGTATTACCCACACCTCGACACGACTCTCTGGTGCATGAATCGGCAGTATCGCATCACCGATCGCCATCGCATTCAGTTTCTCGTCGATCTGCACCCCAAGCCAACTTAGTGCCATACCGACTTCACTACGCAATACTTTGTCATGCTCGCCAATACCGCCTGAGAATGCGATCAGATCCAAGCCTTGCATGCAGGCGATCATGGCGCCACTTTCGCGCACGATACGATGGGTAAACAGATCAATCGCATGCTCTGCTGCGACACTCTCATCCATGCGTAATGCACGCATATCCGCTGAAATGCCAGACACACCGAGCAAGCCACTCTCGCCATACAACAACTGCGAGAGCCGATCATGGTCATAACCTTTGTCGAGCAAGTACAGTAGAACGCCGGGGTCGATTGATCCGGAGCGCGTGCCCATCATCAACCCATCCAGCGCGGAGAACCCCATGGTGCTGGCCACGCTATGGCCATTAAATGCAGCGCACAGACTAGCGCCATTCCCAAGATGCGCCATCAGTACTCGTCCGCGTGCGCGTTCACTATGCTGCTGCAAGACGCCGATGATGTACTGGTAAGACAGCCCATGAAAGCCATACCGTCGAATACCGCTGGCGGTCAGTTCTTGTGGCAGCGCGAATTCCTGATTGATCAGCGGCGCATTCGCATGAAAGGCTGTATCGAAACAGGCGACCTGCGGAACACCGACAAATGCGGCAGTGAAAGCGCGCACTCCAGCGATATTGTGTGGCTGGTGCAAAGGCGCTAGTGGATTGAGTTGCTCGATTTGCTTGAGCACCTCATCGTTTACCAGCACGCTATGATGAAACGCGGCGCCACCATGCACAATGCGATGCGCGACCGCGATCGGCGGCTTCATCCCGAGTTCTGCCAGTAGCATGCGCAAACTGGCGAGTGCATCGAGAAACACATCTTGGTTCTCACGCTTTACTGCGCGCAGGTGGACCCCTTGTTGATCGGCCCAACGCAACTCGGGTTGACCATTGGGTTCGAGTCCTTCGACCCGGCCGCTGATGACTGCTGGGAGTACATCACCTTTACCATCCGACGGGTAGACCGAAAACTTCAGCGACGATGAGCCGGCATTAACAGCAAGGATAGTCATTCGCTTTATGCCTGTTTTAACTGGGACTGTCGCAAAGGATCTGTCCGCAAATGATGTGCAACCAAAAGCGCGAGCAATGCTGAGCCCATACGCACAGCAGGTCCATCAGCGCGACTGGTGAGTGCAATCGGTACGCGCGCTCCCAGCACAACGCCAGCGCTACTAGCACCCGCCATGTATTCCAACTGCTTGGCCAGCATATTGGCGGATTCCAGATCAGGCGCGACCAGAATATCGGCATCCCCCGCCACGCGTGAAACAATTTGCTTCACCTGAGCCGCGTGGGGAGAGATCGCATTATCGAATGCCAAGGGGCCATCAACGATGGCACCCTTGATCTGGCCACGATCCGCCATCTTGCACAAAGCGGCGGCGTCGAGTGTAGAAGGAATCGCCGGAGTCACGGTCTCGACAGCCGACAGTAGTGCCACCTTGGGATTCGTGTTGCCCATGATGTGCGCGAAGTCGATTGCATTGCGGACGATATCGACTTTCTCCAATAGCGTCGGCGCGATGTTCAGCGCGGCGTCTGTCACCATGAGCGGCTTGGGATACATCGGCACATCAAAACGGAAGACATGCGACAAACGTCGGCCTGTCGCCAACTCTTTATGCAGCAGCACTGCATGAATCAGCTCATCGGTATGCAAGCTACCTTTCATCAGGATTTCAACTTCACCGCGTGCAGCCATCTCTGCAGCCTGCTCCGCAGCGGCATGACTGTGCGGCGCATCGATCAGCTCGATACCATCGAGCGACAGATTGCCTGCGATAGCAGCGGATCGAATTTTCCCGACCGGTCCGACGAGTACCGGTACGATCAAACCACGCTGCGCTGCATCGAGCGCACCTGCTAAAGATTCGGGATCGCAAGGATGTACAACCGCGCAACGCAAAGCTTCGAGTGAATCCGCCAGCGACAGCAGGGTATTCAAACGCTCGATAGGGTCAAATAGCTGAATCTGCGGCGCTGAAATTTTCGGGCGCTTGATCTTTTTCGTTGGCGCCATCACGCGCGCCATACCGCGCAGAACGACTTCATCATGTTGATTGCATACCTCGCATTGCAGCTCGACACGCTTTTTCAGATCATCTTTTGCAGTCACCATGACCGTGACTCTCAGCGTATCGCCAATGCGTACCGGCTTGGTGAAGTCGAGGTCCTGATGCAGGTAGATGGTGCCCGGCCCGGGAAACTGTGTGCCTAGTACAGCAGAAATCAGCGCACCGCCCCACATACCGTGCCCGATCACGCCATGAAACAGCGTCTGGTTGGCATAGGCATGATCTAGATGCGCCGGATTGGTATCCCCCGAAACCGCAGCAAACGAACGAATATCATTCAAGGTAAGCGTACGGGTCAGTGTTGCTGACTGACCGATGCTCAGTTCGTCGTAGGTGGTGTTCTCGACGATGTCTTGCTCAGATTCAGCAGCAGGTTTCATGATTCATCGGTTCGTTGTAGTCATTCGCTGTGGGGCGCTTAGTCTACTGTGTGACAGCCTGCATCTACATAAATTGTCTTACCAGTCATGCCTTAAGAAGCGTCTACGCACAAGGAAACACCTCATTGCGCAATTTCTTCCTGCGTTACCTGCCATTGAAACTGTTCCTGGTCGATGACGTGCTAATCAGGGCACCGAAGGATTCATTAGCTCATATAGCGCGAGTTGGAATTGACCCGCTGGGCAGGGACGATTTCGGCAAGGCCATCGGGACGCAAAAAGACTGTCAATGATTTGAATTATGCATTCCGTAGGGCAACATTTTGAGCAATCGCTGAGCGTTTCATTTGGGAAATTGACTGTTATCAAAATTCCCCTATGACAATCGAGCGTTAAAGTACTCGCCGCTGCTGACGATTCACCAAAAAGATGACTCACGCCAACCGTTTCTAAATTGCTACCAGGTCACAGACTATGAAAATGCCGCCCTATTTCCGCTGGCTGCTGCTATGCGCGGTGGTATGCGTGCTCTCGGGCTGCGCGCAACGGCGCGCGCCCAATATCGACGACTTCACCTGGAATACGATCGGCTGGGAAAAGCTGTACTACTGGGATGGCAGTCGCTATCAGGGCTCATTCGATCGCACCTTCGACCGCGACGGCCCCGGTACCTACACCTACCCAAATGGCGACCGGCTGGTGGCGATTTTCCGAGACGGCATGGTGGTGGGCCGTGCGACCGTGCTGTATGCCGATGGCAAAAAATACATTGGTGAATTCCGTAACAATCGCCTAACCGGCAAAGGCACGTTGTTCTACTTGAATGGCGACCGCTACGATGGCCGCTTCGTCAATGGTCGTCGTACCGGCCGCGGTATCTACACCTACGGCGACGGTAGCCAATACAACGGTGAGTTCTATAACGACCAAATGACGGGCTCGGGCGTGATGGTCCATGCCAATGGCGATCGCTACCAAGGTTCCTTCCACGAAGGTAATCCCCATGGGCTCGGCCGTATGGAGTTTTCTAATGACCGTACGCCACTGGAAGGTCGGTGGGAACACGGCGATTTCGTCTGGCCGCAGCAACTGCGTCGCTAGAGAGATTTCACTTCCGTGAGCTGTTTACAGCTGCTCACAATTTGTCGCTAGCACGGCTACGGCCCTTGCTCGATACTCGCTTTGCCAATGTTGGCAAAGGAGTCCCTCATGAAAACCAAGATCGCTACCCTGGTACTGCTGACCGTGACCGCTGGGAGCGCTTCTGCACACGGTGGCGAAGTGGTTACTGGCCTCGTCGTCGGTGCAGTGGTCGGCAATATGATCGCATCGCAGTCGCGCGCGGCGGTGACCGTGCATTACGGCGGCTACGCACCGCCACTGGTGGTGCATGCTCCGCCCCCGGTCGTCGGGTATGCGCCGCTGCCGCCGGTACTCGGTTACGCACCACCACCTGTGATGGTGTACCCACCCGCCCGTGTCTATTACGGTGACCCTGCATTTGGCCCGGCTCATGGCTACGGCCATCGTCACCACCAGCACCATCAGCGTCAATTCGAACACCGTGGTTGGGGCCAGCCGCGCTGGTAATCCTGATGTAGGTGGCGGAAGCCGCCAGCGGTATGATTGGGTCAACCAGCCTAGTCTGCGCAAGCGCAGGCTAGGCCCAATAACCAGAACAAGATCGATGGTGACCTCATGTATGTACGACCCGCTGCGCAGGATACGCGCGCGCCCGTCTCGGACGAACAACTCGATCTCAAGCTCAAACGTGTTGCGATTGATACCAATCTCGAGAACGTCGTTTATCTAAACCGTGATTGTCTGATTTACCGCATCGCCGGCTTTCAGGCGCTCTCCAAAGTTGAAGTTGTCGCCGGCGAGCATCGGATTAGCGCAACGCTCAATGTTGTTGACGATGCCGCCATTATCAACCCCGATGAGATCGGTCTGTCGGAGGATGCATTCAAGCGTTTCGGGGTTGAAGCGGGCGCACTGACTAGAGTGCGTCATGCAGAAAAACCCGCCTCGGTAGGTGCCTTGTTCCGCAAAATCAATGGTGAACGGCTTGAAAAAGACGATTATCACGCGATCGTGCGAGACATCACGGGTGGACACTACTCCAAGATCGAGCTGACTGCCTTCCTGATCGCTACCAGTAACGGTGAACTCGACCGCGATGAGATTTACTTCCTGACGGATGCGATGGTTGCCAGCGGCCGACGACTGGAATGGCATGAGCACATGGTAGTCGACAAGCACTGCATCGGTGGCATACCGGGTAACCGTACTTCGATGCTCGTGGTGCCGATTGTTGCTGCGCACGGACTGCTCTGCCCAAAAACATCGTCGCGCGCGATCACCTCACCCGCCGGTACTGCTGACACGATGGAAGTACTGGCCAATGTCAATTTGGCGCAAGACCGTATCGCGAGCATCGTGCGTGAGCATCGCGCTTGTTTGGCCTGGGGCGGTACCGCGGATCTCTCTCCGGCGGATGATGTGATGATTTCGGTTGAGCGACCGTTGTCGCTGGATTCAACCACGCAAATGATCGCGTCGATTCTCTCCAAAAAAATCGCTGCTGGCTCTACGCATTTACTCCTAGATATCCCGATTGGCCCATCGGCAAAGGTCAAGACCGTACCGGATGCGCAGCGTCTGCGTAAGTTATTCGAGTATGTCGCCTCACGTATGCACCTCAAACTCGAGGTTGTGATTACCGATGGCCGGCAGCCTATCGGTCAAGGTATCGGCCCTATGCTCGAGGCACGTGATGTGATGCGTGTATTAGAAAATGATCCACGCGCGCCGCAAGATTTACGGCATAAGTCGCTCAATCTGGCGGGGCGGATGATCGAGTTCGATCCGGATGTCCGAGGCGGTGATGGGTATTCCATCGCACGCGATATTCTTGAGTCGGGTCGAGCATTGCACCGTATGCACGCCATCATCGAGGCACAAGGCGCCAAGGGCTTCAAGCACGATAACTTCATGCTGGGCCGACTGAGCCATGAAGTGGTGGCTGAGCGCGATGGCATGGTGGTCGGCATCGACAATCTGCAGATCGCCAAAATCGCACGACTCGCTGGTGCACCCAAGGTACCGAATGCGGGCATCGATATCATGCACAAGCTGGGTGACCGGGTCAAACGCGGTGACACGCTCTATATCATCTACGCAGAATTCCCCAGCGATTTACTGTTCGCGATGCAGCAGTGTGAAAAAGCTAGTGGCTACACGATTGGGGATGATACCGAGATTCCGCATTCCTATCTGGAGTTTTGAATGGGCGATACGCGGGTGCTTTATTTTGATGACGAAGCAGAGGCCGCGTGCCGGTTTGCAGAAACCGCAGGCTTTTCCAGCGCAGTCGTTGATCGGCATCGTTTCCCTGATGGTGAGCTGAAATTACGGTTACCCGCATCCCTGCCCGCCAAGGTGATCGTCTACCGCTCGCTGGTGAATCCGAATGAAAAACTGATCGAGCTACTGTTCGTCGCACAGACTGCGCGCCAACTGGGTGCGAGCGATCTTACGCTGATCGCACCTTATCTTGCCTATATGCGACAAGACATCGCGTTTAAAGAGGGCGAAGTCGTCAGTCAGAAAATCATCGGGCGTTTTTTAGCGCAGGTGTTTGATAGCTTGGTGACGATCGATCCCCACCTGCACCGTGTGGCAACGCTGGAAGAAGCCTCACCCGTCAAACGCGCCATCACGCTCAGTGGCGCGCCGCTGCTGGGCGACTATATTGCGCGGCAAATACCCGATGCTTTTTTGTTAGGCCCAGATAGTGAATCCGCGCAGTGGATTGCTAGCGCGGCAAAAAAACATGGCTTTGATCATGCGGCCTGCGAAAAAATTCGCCGCGGCGACAAGGATGTGCAGGTACAACTCCCTGCGGTTGATTTGAAAGGTCGACGTGTCGTTATCCTGGATGATGTTGCCAGCAGTGGTCGTACAATCGCTAAAGCTACCCACGCTGCGCTCGAAGCAGGTGCCACCTCCGTCGATGTCGCGGTGACGCATGCGCTGTTCGCCGACGATGCGCTGCAAGTGATTCGTGAAGCAGGTGTGCGCCACATCTGGAGTACTGACTGCATTGCGCACGAGAGTAATGTGGTGAGTATTGCGGCGATGTTGGCTGAAGCACTGCGATGATTTCAGGGGCTGCTCCGTAGGTCCTAAGCCCCAGCAATCTCAGAAAAATGCCTGAATCCCGGTTTGCGCTCGGCCAAGAATCAGCGCGTGGATATCATGCGTGCCCTCGTAGGTGTTCACCACCTCAAGGTTAACCACGTGTCGGATGACACCATACTCGTCGCTGATACCGTTGCCCCCCAGCATGTCGCGTGCTGTGCGGGCAATATCGAGTGCCTTGCCACAGGAGTTGCGCTTCATGATGGAGGTAATCTCAACTGAATCCGTACCATCGTCCTTCATGCGCCCGAGCCGCAAGCAACCTTGTAATGCCAGTGTAATTTCGGTTTGCATGTCCGCGAGTTTTTTCTGCACTAACTGCGTCGCTGCCAGTGGCCGGCCGAATTGCTTACGATCGAGGGTGTACTGACGGGCGGTGTGCCAGCAAAACTCGGCTGCACCCATCGCGCCCCATGCAATGCCATAGCGCGCTGAATTCAAACAAGTAAATGGTCCCTTCAAACCGCGCACTTCAGGGAAGGCGTTTTCTTCTGGCACGAATACACCATCCATGACGATCTCACCGGTGGTGGAGGCACGCAGACCGACCTTGCCATGTATCTTCGGCGTAGTCAGGCCCTTCCAAGCTTTTTCCAGAATGAAGCCACGAATACTTCCTTCATCATCTTTTGCCCACACCACGAACACATCGGCCATCGGGCTATTGGTAATCCACATCTTCGAACCGGTCAGGCTGTAGCCACCATCGACCTTTTTTGCGCGCGTAATCATGCTGCCCGGGTCTGAGCCGTGATCCGCTTCAGTCAGACCAAAACAGCCAATCCATTCGCCCGTCGCCAGCTTGGGCAGATACTTCTGTCGTTGTGCTTCAGTACCAAACTCATAAATCGGCAACATCACCAGCGAGCTTTGCACACTCATCATCGAGCGATAACCGGAATCTACGCGCTCCACCTCACGCGCGATCAAGCCGTAGCTAACGTAGTTGAGTCCGGCACCACCGTACTCACTCGGTATGGTGGGGCCAAGCAGACCCAGCTCACCCATCTCGCGAAAAATGCTGAGATCAGTTTGCTCATGACGAAATGCTTGCTGTACGCGCGGCATCAGCTTTTGCTGGCAATATGCAGCGGCAGCTTCGCGCACCATGCGCTCTTCTTCGGTCAGCTGCTGCTCAAGTTGTAGCGGATCTTCCCCTACAAATTTTGATGTGCTCATGAAATTTTGATTCAACTAGACTGGTACTACCCGACCAGCTTCGGCCAGAGCCCTCAGATCTTCTTCTTCCAATGCCGGCCCCTCAAGCGTGACACGCTCAGACTCCACTTTGTCATGGCGGTACTTCTCCATCACTTTGCGCAGCACTGGCTTTTGATGCGTCGTGTCGTAGCCGTTAAACAAGTGACCGAGCAGGCCCCTATCTAGATCACTGGTACCCAGCACCCAATCCGCAATCGGGAGTGTGAGGTTCATATTTATGTGCATCATGATGCCCATATTATGGTGCGCGCTGTGATGACGACGAATCGTATTAATCAGCGGCATATGACGCACAAAACGATTCTCCGGTACATGGCAACAAAAATGAAAAGTTTCATACACCATGTAATGACCAATCATGGTGATCGGGAACATATAGCCTGCATCGGGACCCAGTAGCAGCGTAGCCAATCCACCGAAAATGGCACTCGCAACGACTAACACGATCAGTACGCGCCACGGAAAAAACACAATCCGAAACTCTTTGATGCTATTAATAGTGAATTCGTTATCGGTGAAGTATTGATGATGCTGACGAGTATGACGATCAAAAATCGCGCGCAGCGCGAATACATCTTTCAGGCGATGCATGATATGCATGTGCATGCCCCACTCGACGAAATTCCCAGCGATCGCAATCGGGATGATCAGCAGCCATTCCCATGTCGGGTTGGTCAATTGCCCGACACACCAGGCGATCGCTGCGATACCCGAGCCATACATCACGCCGATATGTAGCAAGCCGTGATACCACGGGCTGATTTGCTGCAGGTAATTTGCCCGGAACCGGGATTGTCTTTCGGTGATCATCGCGCCCTCCTGCCGCTAGCTTAGCGCAAACCGATGGGCAGCAGCGTAGAGCTGCGGCTAATCAGATAAGGGGCTACCAGCGAGTTACCTAACCCAGATAATCACCAGCGCCGACGCAGTCATCGAAGGCGCGGGGAACAAGCCTCAGCAATGCTTAGCCGACCAGCTTTTGGAAATAATTTGGCAACGCGAACAAGCCCTGATGCGTTGCAGGGTTGTAGTACTGCAGATCGCTGAGCCCGGCCGATGCAATGGTTGCGCCGATTTGATCGGTACTGATCGCGCGCGGGTCAAGCTGCTCGCTGCATACGGCCAAGGACCAGTAGGCGCCGTAAAGAGGAATGTAAAGACCCATGGGCGCCACCACCTTGAAATTCTCGTGCAGGCCTCGGTACAACGAGGTGACGACATCAGGACGGAAAATCGGTGAACCGGTGTGCAGCACCATGGCACCACCCGGGGTCAGGATGTTTTTGACCGATGCAAAAAACTCAGCCGTATACAAAGCCGACGCAGGCGTGTCGGGATCGGTCAGATCAAGCAGCACTAAATCAAAACGCTGCTCAGTTTCGCGCACGAACGCAAGACCATCGCCGATGCGAATCTCTACCCGCGGATCATCCAGCGCACCGTGATGAATACTGTCGAAATACTCACGCGCGACCCGAATCACAACCTCATCGAGTTCGGCAATGACGACTCGCTCGACCGATGGGTACTTCAGTAGCTCTTCAGCTGCGCCGCCATCGCCACCGCCCAGAATCAGTGCACGCTTGACCTTGCCATGGCTGGCCGCTGCGGGATGGACCAAAGCCTCGTGATAGAAGAACTCTTCTTTTTCCGAGGTCATGTAATCGCCGTCGAGCCGGAACAGCCGACCGAATTGCGGTGATTCGTGAACTTCAATACGTTGGTAGGGCGATTGTTCGCGGTATAGCGCCGGCCCGAGTCGGTAGCCGTAGCTGCTATGCGCATTCAGCCACTCGTGGCCAATGGTCATTTCGCCTTGCGCGGCACCCACTTCGCCGCGTTGCAGCGCTTGCGGGTTGGCTTCTGCGGGATCAAACAGATCGGAAAGCGCGTCGATTAACTGCGCGGCTCTTTTACTGTTATCAGTCGAGAAATTACAGACATACACGTCAAGCGTCACTGCCGACTGCTCAGGCCAGGTGTGAATGGCCAGGTGAGATTCAGCTAGCAGCACGGTGCCGGTGACACCACCGGGTTGCCCTTCGAAGTCAGGGAAGGCGACAAAGGTGTCGCCGACGACGGTCAGGCCGCTCTCATTCACCGCTGCAACGCAAGCCTCGCGCAGCCCGGCTTTGTCCGTCATGAGTAGCAGATTCTTGCGGCAACCGGACAGGTCGGCGGTGAGATGGATCCCTTGCATTTTTTTTCGAAAAGTCTTTCCTCGGCCCTATGAACCGAAATTTATTTTTAGACAACAGTCGAGCCCTCCATTGTGCCATTAATTGCTGCGATGACAAAATGCGTTCGCCCCACCGCTCGCACAGAAGGAAGACTCATTCGGTTTCTATTCATCCTCAAACGCTGAAATGCGGGATTAAATGCGTCCCAAACCAAACTTATTTTGATAATCTACGTCGCAGTGAAATGACAAAAACAAACGAGCCAAAATTGCAGGAGCCGCTATGCGTGTTATTAAAAAATTAATGATTTGCGTAGTGATGACCCAAGGTCTTTTACTGGCCACTAGCGGATTTGCGCAGTCAGCAGCCGACCAGCAAGCACAACAACCGATTCCGGCCTCGCGAAACTTCTTCGGTCTCGGCATCGGTGCCTTTCCCAAAACACCCGGCAGTACCGATTTGCGAGTGATGGCTCTGCCGGTACTTCAATACACCTTTGGCGATGTTGGTTATGTCACCGGGCTCAAGGCGGGGCTATGGGGCTATACCTCTGATAGCCGTTCACTGCGCATTGGCTTGTATGCCGAGCCGCGGTTCGGTTACGACAGCAGCGATAACCCGCTCACCGCTGGCATGTCCGACCGTCGTTTTGCGATTGATGCGGGCCCGAGTGTTCGCTGGACCACGCCGTTGGGTGTGCTGAACTTCGATTACGGCTTTGATGTGACAAATCGAAGTAGTGGGCAGGTCGCGCAGCTGCAATTTATCCGACCGCTGATCAGCGATACAGGATTCCGCCTGAATGGACTGGTTGGTGCGACTTGGCAAAATGCTGCGATGAATGATTACTATTGGAGCGTGGGTAACTATTCTGCTGGCGCCGGCTCCGGCATATCGGTCGGCCTGAGCGGGCTGTATTCATTCGGCCCGACGAGCGCGCTGTTTTATGGCGCGACTATCAACCGGCTCTCCAGTACTCAGGCTAACAGCCCGCTGGCCGAGCGCAGCTTTGCACCGCTGATTTATCTTGGTTACGGCTGGCGCATGTAATCAGTTTCGGTTCAGGCATTAGTCAAGGCACCCGAGTAACATCCCCACCAGCAAAGCTGCCAGTGAACTACCTGGTGGTCTCTTGGCCGGAACGTAACCAGTGCGGCGACACATTGCAAATCTGTGCCACTACTTCCATATTGCCGTTTGCAGGCAAACTCTCTCCAGACAGCCATTTACTAACTGTCGAAATAGCCAACGACGACCCGGCTTGCATTGCGCAAAAAGCCCGCAGTAATTGTGTAGGACGGTTTGGATCAATACCTGCATTTCTCAGGCTAGTGCGTAGCCGCTTGCTGAACTCTTCTCTTTCCTTGAACGTCAGATGGGCAGCCA
The DNA here is from genome assembly GCA_027485795.1 of Oxalobacteraceae bacterium. GTDB lineage: Bacteria > Pseudomonadota > Gammaproteobacteria > Burkholderiales > Burkholderiaceae_D > Pernthalerella. Next base: position 31,783 of record JAIXQK010000034.1, on the reverse strand, counting down.
TGGCATCGCGAGCACTGAGTTTACGGTCAACGGAGGACTGATTGGCACATAGAGTAGTTACTGGCTAGGCGATCGCGACACGCAGACTTGGTAGCTCAACGCCGCTCACCACCACAACCCATTCCTGACCAGCAGCGATCTGCTTGCTTGGCAGCCAGCCACCCATCGCGAGGTATTGCCCCTTTGCGAACGGGCTCTCTTCCTTGGACTCAATATGGCGCTGGTGCAAGGCGTACGCCTGTTGCAAGGATTTATCGACATTGTCTCGACCGACACCGAAGCCAACGATATGCGAGCCTTGCTGATCGATCACATTCAACGTCATGGATGAGTGAGACACCAACTGGTCAAACACGGTACGGCTCTTGTGCGACATCGTTCTCGCTTCACCGATCAATAGTTTCGAGTGAAAACCATTTGCGCAAACTTTATCTTCATCCGTCCAGGCCTCACCCTTGAATGGGTTTTGCAGAAACTCCAGCGCCAGCGCCACTGAATCGAATCGCTGCAAAAAGGTCTCCAGGCTGTCGCCCTGTTCAGGTGTCGATCCGAGACTGAATACCAACTTGGGTTCCACGTGGACTTGCTTGACGCTGCGCAGCTTGATACAGGCAGCATTGTCTTCGGCATGAGCCAAGGAATGTTCGTACAAATAACCTAGGGTGGGCAAGCCACTCTGTACGTTTGGTTCTTGCGGGCTGACGGGGATCATCTTGCGGCCCACCAATTGGCAGCCATCGGCCACGCTGAGGGTGTGCAGCGTCTCGAGCACCCGTTCTGCCTCTTCACTGTTCAGTCCAAGCTGGCGAGCCTGGGGCTCAAGCAAACCACGGCGCGCCTGAGCCGCCTGAATCAGGTGAGCATAAGAAAGAAGTCGGGAGGTGTGCAGCATTTGCGGTACCCCTCAAAATGTGTAGGATCGGAACTCCTTCTACCGATTTTATATGGACACTTCTAATAGAATTTACCTATTGTGCTCAATAAATCTATAGCTGTGTAGATTTATCGAGTATTTATCTTGTATTTTAGGTGCTTACTGCTTAGCATTGTGTAGGTTGTTATTTTGACCTGTTCAACATTTTTTGCGTCGCATTATCAAAAATGAAAACAATGGATGTGCCCGCTACCCCCAAGCTTCTTTCTATTGGCGCAATTTCGCGCGAAACCGGCATTCATGTCTCGACCATCCGTATGTGGGAGGTGCGCTACGGCGCGCTGCAACCCGTGCGCACCGAAGGCGGGGCGCGGCGATACACCACGACAGATTTGGAGCGGCTTCGGCTGATCAAGTTATTGGTCGACCGTGGTCACAAACCCAGTGCGCTGGCGAGCCAGAATCTTGAGCAACTCCACGCAGAGCTATTTGATACAAGTACTCATCACGGAAATTCAGCATCGGGCGAAATGCGTATCGCCTCGATGGGCAGTACCACCTGGCGCTCTTTACTGTTTTCCGATCCTGCGATGCATGCTTGGACGCCTGCAGCACATTTCGATACCTTGTCTGATGTAGAAAATCGGCTCGAGTCCTTTGATCTTGGTATCGTGCTGACACCCGCATTGCAAATGAACCTCGCTAAATATCTGGCGGCTGCATTCTCAGTCTATAAATCCAAGACCTTGATTGTGATTTACGAGTTCAGCAGCAGTAGTGTGATCCGTTTTTTAAGCGCGCTAGGTATCGAATGCATCAAATACCCCGCCGCACCGATAGAATTGGCACGGAGCTTGGCCAACATCGTCGAAGCACGTCAAGCCGATCACCAATCTCCAGCAGAGCCACGCTTCGGGATAGAAGCCCTGGAAACGATTGCCACGACCGATACGAACTTGCTGTGCGAGTGCCCCAAACATTTGGCCAGCTTGATCATCAGCCTGCACAGCTTCATTCAGTACAGTAATCAGTGCGTGAATGATTCCCCAAAAGACGCACTGATCCACGAGAAACTGCGCGACATTGCCAGCCTCGGCATTGTTCAGCTGGAGTCGGGGCTCGACCTTGTATTAGAAGCCGAGAAGATTAACCGACAACAGGCTGCATGACCCACCCCCTGGATGGGCGGTCTGTTCAGGGTCAACAATACACAAGCTTAGATGTCCGCCTCGCTGGGTCTAATCTGTAGCGACCGTTAGAGTCACGTATATCATCATCCGGCCAGCAACCTGCAAGACCAAAGCCGGTCACTCTGCCCCCGCCGCCTCTTGCTCCCGTCGATACCGCAGCGACGAAACAACCGATGCCACGATAAAGGCAATACCGATCAGACCTGTGATGATTTCCGGGACATGGAATTTCATGGTGATGAACATGATCAACGCCAAAATACCGATCGCGTAATGCGCGCCATGTTCCAGATAGACGTATTCATCAAGCGTACCCTGCCTGACAAGAAATACCGTAATCGATCGCACAAATACCGCACCAATGGCAAGGCCGAGCATGATGATCACCACATCGTTAGTAATCGCGAATGCGCCGATCACGCCATCAAACGAGAACGAAGCATCAAGCACTTCTAGATAGAGGAAACCGCCAATGCTGCCGGTTTTGACTGCCTTGGCAACATCACCCTCACCCGACTCTTCTTTCTCGAGCATATTGCCCAAAATATCTACACCGACGTAAACGATGATGCCCCACACGCCGGCGGTCAGCACGGCAAGATGATTGTTCGGCTCAGCGAGCGTCAGACTTGCCAGCACTACAGCGAGTGCTATGAAGATAGGTACCGCCTGGATCTTACCGTAGCTCGCTATCTTCTCTTCGAAGTGACCAGCCCAATGTAATTCTTTCTCTTCGTCGAACAAGAAGTTCAGGAAAACCAGCAGCAGAAAGACACCACCAAAAGCGGCGACTTCATCGTGGTGCTTGGTCAGATAGTAAGAAAACTGACGCGGATCGTGCAGCGCCAGATTCCAGACTTCAGCGGCGCCAAGGTCAGCGGTTTGCGCGACGATGACCAGCGGGAACAGCAAGCGCATACCAAACACGGCCACTAGAATACCGAGCGTCAGAAAAAGCTTTTGCCAGAATTCATCCCAGTGCTTCAGTACCGAGGCATTGACCACCGCATTATCAAAAGAGAGCGATACCTCGAGCACACCGAGTATTAGCGCAATACCGAAACCGGTCAGCGCGGCCTCCATACCGCCATGTTCATAACCCCACCAAGTCGCCAGCCCAAGGCAGACCAACGCAAAAATGATCGAACCACTAAAGTGCCGCAAATCAGACCTCCGACATCATGTTTTTCTAGGGTGAATCTTTTTAGGCCGCTCTACCGAGATACTTGTTTTTGTAGAGCCCTTGGGCTCTGCTCCAGTGACACAAGCTTAATTAGCCTGGACCTTGCTTGAATTTATCTTGGATGAATCGACAAGCCACAGGTTTACTGGTTCAGAACGCTGGCGTTATATCACAAGGTGATAGCAATGTGCTGAGCAATCAAACTTTTTAGCAGGATAAATCGGTGAAATTTGGCGTAGCAGAAACTGAGCGGAATTCTCGCGTTTTCAGCGACCAAGCGGCTTTGAGTTTGGCGGCTTGAAGCTCGGTAGCTCGCAGACTTACCCCCTTAACGAGCGTTTTAGCAGCTTGCCGTTGGGGTTTCTGGGCAGAGGCGTATCGCTGAAAAAAATTTCCTCAGGTACTTTGTAGTCAGCCAAACGAGCTGCGCAGTGCGCGCGCACCGCATCGGCGTCGCGCTTGGAATTAGGCGCGTACAAGTAAGCATGCACGCGCTCACCCAGTACCGGGCAAGGATGCCCTACCACCGCCACTTCAACCACCCCCGGCAAGGCCATCAGCGTATCCTCTACCTCGACCGAATAAATTTTGAAGCCGCCTCGATTGATCATGTCCTTGATGCGATCAAAGACGCGCACAAGCCCCTGCGCATCAATTGAACCGACATCCCCCGAGCGCCAGTAGCCTTCGGCAAATCCGGTTGCGGTTGCTACCGGGTTATCCCAGTAGCCGGGCACGACCATAGGGCCACCAATCCATAGCTCACCAGATTGACCCATAGCCACTGGCTCGCCGTTTTCATTCATGACGCGGATATCTGCGCACGGCACAGCAATACCGACGCTGTCATGATGAATCGCCGACAAGCCCAGCGGCATGATGGTGCTCGGCGAACTAGTCTCGGTCGAGCCATAGCAATTCACCAGAGTTAAACCGGGCAATGCCTTGCCGAGTGCTTGTACAGTCGGTACCGGCATCGGCGAACCACCATAACCACCCACACGCCAAGCACTCAGATCGGCCGTGAAAAAATTGGGCTGCAATAAGCACAGCTGATACATGGCGGGCACCATCACGCCATAGCTAATTCTTTCCTGCGCAAGCAAGTCTACAAACGCTGCTGCCTTGAACTCCGGTACGATCACTAACGCGCCACCGATATGCACCATCAAGGCGATTAAAGCTACCAAACCCGTGACATGGCTGGCGGGTACCGCCAATGCCGCGCGATCTTCATGACTTAACTTGAGCGTTACTGCGAAATGAATCACCGAGTGCGCAATATTGAAATGCGTGAGCATCGCACCCTTGGGATGACCGGTGGTACCTGAGGTGTAAAGAATGCAGGCGCAATCTTCTTCATTGACTCTGGCAGCCACAATAGCGGTACCCGACAGTGCGTCCAAGCTAATGTGATTAGTCGCGCCATGAATACCCGCGATATCAGCATCAGAAATACAAATACGCAGCCGCAGCTTAGGCACAGCGTCTCTATCTGGTAAGAGCGGTAGCAAGGCCTCATCGAAAACAATCGCAGCCGCACCGCACTGCTGCAAAATATAGGCAAGACCCGGACTTTGTTCGCGTGTACTGACCGGCACAGCAATCGCACCGATTTTTTGCAGTGCGAACAGCACCGAGATAAATTCCAGCCGATTACCGATGAACATCACCACGCGCTCGCCAGCGTGCAATCCGTGCTCGGCAAATCCTGCAGCGATTCGATCAACCTCGGCATTTAACTGGCGGTAGCTCCAACGCCGATCACCACAGGCCAGCGCCTCGCGGTCAGGATAGCGAGCGACGGCGTGCTCCAGCATGGCGTACAGCGAAGGCGGGCGATCCACAAAACAACGCAGCACACGATCACCGAAGTGGGCTTCGGTACGCATCGCGGGTAAGGTAATGTGCTGCTGCCAGTCAATCATGCGATATCGGGGAATCGGCGCTGCAGAGGTATCAACGAGAATCAGGTGGCAGCAAGCTGCACACCACGCTCAATCCTGATCTCGGCATCCAGCAAGCTACGCGAGTGGTTGAGATCGGATTGGGCAATCAGCACCGACAACTCGCTACCGCGTAATGAGGCAATCACTTCCGACAAACGCGCCGACAAGGCGGGCGCCACCCCTTCAAACGGCTCATCCAACAAGAGAAGCCGTGTGCCTACGGTCAGCGCACGCGCTAGCGCAACCAACTTCTGCTGCCCACCGGACAGCAAGAGTGCGCGTCGATCTCGCATCTCGTATAACTCCGGTAGTACCTTATAGACAAAAGCCAGGCGAGACGTCGTGTCGATCACACTGGTAGCCCACAGTGGCACCAGAATATTTTCTTGAACACTCAGCTCGGGTACCAATCCCCTATCTTCAGGCATATAGCCAATGCCAGCGCCTGCGCGCTTATGCGGTGGTAAGCGCGACAAGTCGTGGCCGTCAAAGTGAATGGTGCCGCTGCCAATCGGCAGATGGCCCATGATCGCGCGAAGCGTGGTCGTCTTACCAGCACCGTTGCGACCGATCAGTCCTATCATCTGCCCCTTCTCAAGCGACAGCGACAAGCCACGCAGTACTTGCGCTGACTGAATCGAGACATGCAGACGATCAATTTCAAGCATGATCAGTCACCGAGATCATTTCGCCGGTTACATAACGCTTCACATCGGGCATCGCTAGCGCTTGCTCAGGTTTGTCATCTGCAATCACGCGACCACTGTAAAACGCAATCACACGCTCACTGTAGCGAGCGACGATATCCATATCGTGCTCGACAAACAGCACGGTGGTACGGCTCCCCTCCAATGCGCGCATCACCGTATCCATCATCGGAAATTTTTCATCAGCAGACACGCCCGAGGTTGGCTCATCAAGCAGCAGCACCATAGGCTGCCGGGTCAGCGCCATCGCAATATCGAGCAATTTGCGCACCCCGCCCGGCAGCTCGCTCACCAGTCGATCTGCATGCGCCAATAAATCGAAACGGCCGAGAATTTCGCACGCAGATGCGAGGCTATCGGGATTTCTTGCCGGTCGCCAAAAAGAAAGTGTGCTTTGCTGCGCAGCGATGGCTGCTAACAGGTTGTCTTGAACCGACAGTGATTGATACAACTGCGGAATTTGAAACGATCGCGCCACGCCCATACGCGCGATTTGTCGTGGTGCCATGCTAATGATGCTGGTGCCATCCAGCAGAATGTCGCCAGCATCCGGCTTGATATAGCCTGTGACCATATTCACAAAAGTGGTCTTGCCTGCACCATTACTCCCGATCAGGCTAACCCGCTCGCCATGTGCAATATCGAATACGATATCTGCCGCTGCGGTCACAGCCCCAAATTTTTTCTGCAAGCTACGTGCTGAGATGGCGATAGAAGCACTCATACAGCACCTCGCTGCGTGCTCGTTGAACGTGTACGTGCCGCCCATAGCGAGCCAATCCCCGTTGGAAGGAATCTGATCACTACCAACAAGAACAGGCCCATCGCTAGTTGCCAACTATGCGGAAAATACGTACTCGAGAAAGAGCGTACCAATTCCAATGCGATCGAAGCGATGAATGCTGCCAGCACGCTGTGATGACCTGCCAGAATTGCGACGAATACAAAGTCGCCTGAGCGTGTCCAGTAGCTGTAATCTGGCTCGACGTGGCCCAATGCGATCACGGCTAGCGCACCGCCAATGCCGCCGCAAAATGCTGCGATGATGAAATTGGTGGCAATCAGTGACCGCACTGAACTACCGAGGTATTCCACCCGAATCTCATTATCACGTGCAGCGAGCGCTACGAATCCCTGCAGAGAGTCGAAGTACACGCGTATCAGTATGCTGACGATACCGACCAGGATTATCGTCACCGCATAGTTGGCGTAGCCAACCCAAGCATCTGCTGGACGCACACCCAGATAACTGACCCGACCAATATTCAGACCGTCCGAGCCACCAAATGAGGTGGTTTTGATGAGTAGCCCGTACAACACCATCGACAGCGCCAGCGTCAACATCGCAAAGAAGATGCCGCGGTAACGTGAGATTAGCCATGCAAATGGCGCTGCGAGCAAGGCAGCCACCAAGCCACCACCCAAGGTGAGTAGCAAACCGTCGTTAATACCTAGCATGCCGAAACCCAGCGCTGCGGTATAACCGCCGGTAGCAAATACCAAGCCCTGACCGAATGACACCACACCGCTACGCATCAGTAGCATGATGCCAAGCGCGACAATGCCATTGGCGAACGACATCGTTAGCAAGAAAGTCAGCCAACGTGGCATGGCCGTACCCGCAAGCAGCAGAATCGCGATACAAAGCAAGCCAACCCACAAGGTGCGTAGCGGCCCAGAATCGCGCTGCGTCATCTCAGATCTTCCTTGCCTGTACGCGCTGGAACAGACCCTCTGGGCGGAACATCAGCACAATCGCCATCACCAAATAGATCGAAAACAACTCAGCGACCGGCCATAGATGAACCGCTGCCGAGCGCGCCATACCAACGATCAAAGCACCCACGGCGGCGCCCGGGATACTGCCGAGGCCACCAATAATCACCACGGCAAACGAAATAATGATCACGCCCACCGATACACCCGGCTGTACCGAGATCATCGGCGCGGTAAAGGCGCCGCCTAACGCTGCAAGAAAAATTCCCACTGAAAACGCCACGGTGTAAATGCGCGAGACATTCACTCCCATACTCGCTGCGATTTCTTCGTTATGAATAACCGCCAGCACCAATTTACCGAAGCGGGTGCGATTCAGACCCCACCACACGCTCACGCCAACAATCACTGCCACCAGTACCAGCATGAAGTCGTAACCCACATACGAAAGTGCGCCGATCTCCACCATGCCAAACAGCATGTAGGGGTCGGCGACATATAAGGGATTGACGCCCCAGATCTGTTTGGTCAGATCTTCCATGATGAGAAACAGCGCGAAGGTCACCAGTACCAGTAGAACCTCATCACGACCATAAAACATGCGTAGCAACCCACGCTCACAGAGTGGCGCCACTAAGGCTGCCACCACCACTGCAGCGAGCAGCATCGCCACAATCGAAAACGCCGGCGCGAGTTCCATGCTGGCGAACCAAGCGACCATGCTGGCGGCAGCATACGCGCCGAGTGCATAAAAGCTACCGTGCGCAACATTCAAAATTTTAAGAATGCCGAATACCAGTGTCAGCCCAAGCGCGACGATGAACAGCCATGACGAATAGGTCAGGCCATCTACCAAAATGGTGAGAAGCAGTGCCATCTACCGAAACCACACAACAGCACGTGCTGTCATTTGCACTTTGCCCCGGGAAAGCCCGCCTTGATCCAGTCTTCGGACTTCATGTTGGGCGGTGGATTGACACACTCGGCATCGAAGCGCTGTATGTCTTTCATCACAATCATGCGCTTGTCAGCATCCCATTTCGTGACACCGATTGCAGTGGGTTGTATCGCTTGATGTCCACCGCCCAGCACCATCTTGATCCGACCGCCGGGAGATTCCCAGTCGAGACCCTTCAACGCCGCTGCGATCTGCTCGGTGGTTGGCTTCTTTCCGCGATTTGCTGCCATCGCCTTTTCAACCGCGAGTTTCAGCCCCATCAAGCCTTGCGCCATGCGATACGGTGCTTGCACCGGATAAGCCTTCCAGCGGTTTTGGTAAAGATTCCACCACCAATCGTTTAGTGCAGACTTTGGTGCCAACATGCCATAAGCGCCGCGAGCGCCGAGGACCACACCTTCGGGCATTTTTTCGCCCAGAGGGATCAGCACATGATCAGCAGCAGTCAGCACCATCTGTGATTTTTTGAACATGCCACGCGGTGATGCCTGCAAGATCATTGCCTGCAAATCGCCACCCCACAGACTGGAGTGCGTTATATCCGCTGGCTGCGTCATCAACTGCGAGATCTCGGTACCGTACTGCCCCGCACCGAATTTCGGTCGCTGGTCAGCCTGTACCTTCGCATTCGGATAGAACACCGCCATCGATAGCGTGAAATCCTTGATCGAGTCATGACCGTAGGCGTAGTCCTGATTGATCAGATTGATCGTCTCTACTTTGGTGTTGCGCGCCTTGAGGTAGCGGGCGGCAGCAATGTTATCCATCGCACTATGCGCGGCAGTACGAAACACATACTGGTAGCTGGCTTCTTCGAAAATACGCGGGGTACCGCAGTCGTACAGTACCAATAGCTTCTTCATTTCCTCGGCAACCGGCGCGACCGCGAGACAATCACCCGAGCTGACATAGCCGATCACCGCGTCGACATTTTCTCGATCGTATAAATTTCGCAGCTCTTGGACCTGCTTAGTTGCGCCACCGTTTTCATCGACAAACACTGGCACGATCGTCATGCCACCAAAGCCCGGCTTGTTATACGGCGCGGGGGCTTTACCTTGGTTGAATGCCTCTATCAATACCTTTGCGCCATTCACCGCTGGCACACCAAAACTGTCGGCAGCTTGGCCGGATAAAAAGCTGACAATGCCGATTCTGAATTCTTCTGCGGCGGCTGGGCTAATCTGAGCAAGAGTTAAACAGCCAGCGACTGCCAGTAGGCGAGAAGTTCGCAGGGCAGCTTGAATGGCGCGGGTTGATTTCATGGGCTTATCTTAGAAAGTGTTGGAGGGCGACGCAAACTACCGCGCTACCTAACGATAGGCAGATCATCCATTTGGTGAAATTGCCGCGTCAACCGATATCGATGCTGCGTTGCCATAATTTTGAAAAACTGCACCTAAACGGTCGCCGAACATTCGCACTATCGAACGATTGTTAATGAATCGGCATGCATGACTACGGTCCGATTTCGTCGTGTAACGCAGCGAGACTGCGCTGCTCGGCTAGTTGGGCCGATTCCGCGTGGTAGTGATCACCCGCCGGGCGCGCAAATGCATGGTCTGCATTGGGATAAACGTGAACCTCGATGTCCTCGTACTTAGCGAGACCCTTGATAATTTTTTGTTGCGACTCGGGCGGGCAGTATTGATCGAGTCCGGCGATATGTACGACCAAGCGGCATTCGATATCGTCAGCCTCGTCCAGTGCGTCTTCGATACCGACACCATAGTAGGTAATCGCAACATCGGTATCGGTCCGGCATGCAGATAAGTACGCCAGCTTGCCGCCTAAGCAGAAACCCATGACACCGACTTCGCCGGTGCAACCCGGACGTGCGCGCAAAGCGTCAATGGTCGCTTGCAGGTCATCGACACCCAAATCTTGGTCGAAACCTTGGAAGAACTGAAACGCGCGCTTCCAATCTTCTGGGGTGTAACCCAATTGCACGCCCGGCTCCTGGCGCCAGAACAGATCAGGCACCAACACGATGTAACCCGCCTCGGCATAGTGATCAGCGATTTGCCTCAGGTTGGCATTAACCCCGAAAATTTCCTGCGCGATGACCAGACCGGGGCCAGCCCCAGACGCGGGTTGTGCCAGATATGCAGCGAACTCGCCGCTACCGTCACTCGCCTTCACCATGATCATCTGCCCCTCGGACGAAGTGGCACGTTGTTTGGTCATGTTTTCTCCCATCCTGGAATATTTCGTTTTGTCGGTGCAAATTCAACAAGATTATCTGGCAGCGATGATAGCCTGAATGAGGCTTACCAAGGCCGATTTAGCTTCTGCGGTTAAACTCGAAGCATGAATAACAAAAGCTCAACCTGGCTGGAAGTTGCGCTGAACGGCCCGTGGTCGCGCGAGCGGCAACCAGCCATTCCCATAGACGCTGACGAGATCGTCGAACAGGCAATTGCGTGCGCCCATGAAGGCGCTGCGATCATTCACCTACACCCCTACGATCCAGCAACCGGACGTCAGCGTGATGACGCCGACATTTACGCACCTATCATTGAACGTATTCGCAGCAAGGTGGATGTCATCTGCTACGGCACGCTACCCTTTGCGGGCGATGTCGATGCGACGGGTAGTTTGAATGCCGATCAGCGCTACAGTGCCGTTGAAGCTTTAGCACGCAACGGCCTGCTTGAATGGACCGTGGTTGACCCGGGCTCGACCCATATCACGACGCAAGACGATATCAAGCGAGGTAAGCAAGGCTTCATCTATGCCAACCCGGAAGATCACGTACGACGTGGACTTGCGCTATGCCAGCAGTACCGATTGACGCCCTCGTATGCGATTTATGAACCCGGCTTTATGCGGCTTGGTGCGGCCTTGCACCGTGCACTTGGTGATGTGCCGCAGCCGGTGTACCGCTTGATGTTTTCCGATCACTTCACTTTCGGTTTTCCACCGCAGCCATGGGCAGTGGAAGCGTATGCGCGGCTACTCGCTGTCGAAGCGCCGGGGGCAGCATGGATGGTGGCGGGTTTAGGTGTGCAGATCGATTCACTGATTGAGCACACCGTAGCGCATGGTGGTCATGTACGGGTGGGGTTGGAAGATGCGCCTTTAGGCCACACGGTGAGTAATGTCGACCAGGTTCGTGCAGCACGTACACGTATCGAGCGCAGTGGTGGTCGACTGGCTAGCGCCGCTGAAGTACGTGAGGCCACGGCTAGCTAAGCAAGGGGTTACTTACCGCTCACCATGTGCGCCAACTGATACAGGTTCTGCGAGCGAGCGCCGCTGCGGCAAAACGCCAGTAGAGGTCCGGGCGAGTTGGCAAGTAATGCAGCAAAGTCTCTGGCCTGTTGCTCGGTAATTTGCCCACTAATCACCGGCAAATACACGTAGTTCAAACCAGCCGCCTTGGCTGCAGCTTCGATTTCGGCATTGCTCGGCTGCTCCGCCCCACCCTCTCCATCCGGACGGTTGTTCACCACCGTCTTGAAACCCATGGCCGCGATCTCTGCCAGATCTTGCGGCGCGATCTGCGGCGCAGTGGCAAAACTCTCGGTGTGACGGCTTACGAATGCGGCCATGATGATTCCCTTCTGGTTGGAATGACGTCGCTATGTGCTGGTGGTTCCCGAGCGCTGCTCGGCTCTGATTAAGTTCGCAACATTATATCGGCTTGTAAAATACACTCGATATCTTCCAAGTGTCACCGGCCGCTATACTTTGTCTGACCCGGTGATGAAATCACCTGCCTTAGCTTACCGATGAGTCTCGCATGCGCAAACTTCTACCCTTGATGTTACTCCCCGTTTGCATCACGGCTGCTGCAGAGTGGGTCAAAGTTGGCGACACTCGCCATCTCAAGTTCGAGAAATATGTCGACCCCGACACTGTAAAACAAAGCGGGCCGATGGCGATCATGCGGCAGATATGGGAAATCGGGAATTTTCTGGAACCAGGGAGCGACCGCGTCGCCTCGGTAAAAACCTTGGCAGAGTATGACTGCCAAAACCGCAAGCTACGGGTACTACAGGAGCTTCGATTCACTGAGCCTTGGGCCAAAGGCAAAGAAGTAACGCCGGCCAATCTCAATCAAGCACCGAGCGACTGGAGCGCCATCGCACCGAATAGCGTCGGTGGTGCCATTATCGATATTGTGTGCCCCAGCGGTGAGGACGGCTGAGCTAAGACACGCGCTTAGCTCATCCGCTTCATGCCACCCGCGGCCGCTACGCAGACGGTCGCAGGCTACAACAGTCCCAAGAATTACTTCTTCGGTTCGAGCGCCAAAATCATTGTCGCTATCTGTTTAGCGTCAGCATCCGACACATGTCCCTGTGGCGGCATGATGTCCTCGCCCCAGACGCCGGTACCACCTGCTTTGATTTTAGCGGCCAGTTTTGCGGTAGCAGACGCGTCACCCGCATATTTGGCGGCGACTTCTCTAAGGACCGGACCATACTTCCGCTTATCAATGGTGTGACAGGCCAAGCACTGATTTTTTAGCAACAAACCGTTGAGTTGTTCAGTGTCCTCGGCCATGGCTTTGCCGAAAACGGCCAAACCCAAGAACAGCAGTAGTGCGATAAAGCGACGCATGTATATCTCCATAAAAAAACGCGCTGCCCAAGGGCAGCGCGTTTAGACACAACCGCTACTTATTCCGGTGTAACACGGTAGATCATGTTAGCGGCCTCATCACCCACGTACAGAGCACCGTCTGGGCCCAGCGTCAGGTGACGGAAGCGACCAGCAACGCCTGGCCATGACAACTCTTCACGCTTCGATGACAAGCCGTCCTTGGAGATATCCAAGACGTCGATACGGTTACCAGTCGGCGTGCCGTGGATACCGATACCAGCGTAACCAACTGCCAGACGGCCTTCCCACTGTTTCCACTGCTTACCAACCAACCAGGCGCTACCGCACATACCCTGCGAAATGCCGTTGTTGTTCCATGCTGGTTTCATCGCTTTGGGGTAAGCCTTCAGGTCAGTCATAGGCATGAACGCTGCGCGCTCTTTCGGAGGCATTGCACCCATCTGGTTTGGTGAGTAACCGCAGTAGCTGTCTGGGCATGCCGGACGGCCATTCACGTTGTCACGTGGATCCCAACCGGCGTTACCACCGTTGACCAGCTTGGTAACTTCATCGCTGTGCCATGGGCCGTTCTCAGAAGTGAAAGGCTCATTGGTACCTGGGCGGAAGGTAATGCCCTGTGGGTTACGATGGCCGTAGGTGAACACACGCTTGTCAAAACCCTCTGGAGGGTTGTTGCCCGGCGCTGCTTTACCATCGCGGTCAACGCGCAAGACCTTGCCACGCAGTTGGGTTGGGTGCTGAGGACCCTCGCCGCTGTGGTTGTCACCAATCGTCACGTACAGGAAGCCGTCTGCTGGGCTAAAGCGGATACGACCGCCGTTGTGCGCGCCAGGACCACCGAATGGGTGGTTCGACTTCTTCGGCTTGTAGCCGAGGTCGTTGATGATTTCTTTGATGTCGGATACGTCAGACAGTGAACCATTCACTTTCATGCGCATCACGATGTTGTTGTAACCGCCGTAGGTGCGGTTGTCGCCCTTCGAGCTGGACATCAGGTAGATGTAGCTGTTCGACTTGAAGTCCGGGTCAATTGCAACGCCGAGTACACCAGCCTGGCCGTCGCAGAACAAATCACCTTTGGTCTGCTTGTAGCCGCTGCTGCCGCCAACACCGAGCAGTTTGTTAACGCTGCCGGACGCTGTACGCACCGACAGGCCACCGCACTTCTCAGTGTAGAACATGGTGCCATCTGGAAGGAACGCCATATCCCAAGGTGAATCCGCTTTCTGGAAGGATTCAACCTTCACATTAACAGCCGACGCCGGCACAGCCGCCAACATGGCAGCCGCTGTCAAAGCGGTGAGTGAGAGAGAAACGACAGTTTTTTTCATTTTGTCTCCTAGTTGAGTTGGGGGGCAGCATCGCTTCGCATTTCCTCGCCGCTAGCATTTCCCTACGTACCTACTACACGAACCGAAGAACAGCGCGTGGAGATCATTCAGCTGCAAAGTACCACTCCGAAAGTAGTCGCAGCCACATGATTCGCTTTTTAGCATACATGAATTACTAACGATTTCAAGCAAATCAAACAGGTTTTAGATATGTAAAAAGAAACGGCCACAGAAATGTGGCCGGCGAAATTGCCAAATCAAACGACGTGTTCGAAAGAGTAGGCTTCTCTCGAAGTCGAGTTTAGGGGTGCAATTTAGCAATATCAACAGAAAAAATTACTTATTTCGCAATAACTAGCATAACAGCCGTTGATAATTCAACGAGTTATCGATAGTTAGCATTCCAATAATTCTCTTCTCGAAGAATTTTCAAAAAAATAATTGATTAACATTTATCAAATATCTTTTATCCGGTGCATGTCGAAACTCATGCCTGATGTAAGGTTTAAATCAAAATGGATCGTCGCCAAACCCTGACTCACATCATGGATTTGCCTGCACGGGTATTACCGGCTGCTGTTGACAGTGGTCAGAGCACGAATATCTTGTAATTGCAGTCGAAACGAGCCCGCTTGTTTGTCTGCGATCAAGATGCCGAGTTCTTTGGCATCAGCGAATACCAAGTCAGGCGCATCCACCGCTCGGCCACGAAAACTTGCTCTGAAATCGCTCGGCAGGAACCTATAGGTGTGCCAACCCTCTGCAGCGACGAAGTCGGCTTGATACATCGGCGAGCGTGGTGCAGCGTCTGTGCGAAGAATGAACTTGTAACGTTTGCCATCCCCTTTGATCTTCAGCTCAAGAGCAACAGTACCAACACCAAATGCTGCAGCACTTCTTACCGAAGCAAATCCACCATTGTTCTCCAGAGAGACATTGCCTTCGATAATCACTCCCTCAGCACTACGACGAAAGCGTGACTGCGAAACGCCGCCCATCACACCATCATTCACGACCCACATCTGCTCCACGATCTGGGTATCGGTGAAATCAAGCGTTTGGGCGTTTGTCATGGCAGATAGCATTAAAAAAGAGATGAGTAAAACTCCGAGGCGAAGTGAATTCATGGATACCAACGCAAAAGTGAACCGAGTTGAATGAGCCAAACGAAATGACATGAAGGCGCACGGACAAGCTGTCGAACTTGCTACGACGCCTCTGAAGATCGCGTGCCAAGCGCTTCGATCATCGTCGCGCCAAGAATCATCAGGGCACCAATGATCTCACCGGTTGACAAGGATTCACCGCCAAGCAGCACGGCAGAGACCATCGCCACAATCAGCTCAAGCACTTGCATCACGGCAGCCCTGCTCGCTTGTACATAGGTGACGCCATAGGTCGACAGCAGCGTACCGCCAACCAGCCAAATAAATGCATAGAGCACCAATAAAGCCCAGTCGCTGGCCATCATCATCGGTACTGCAGGCACATGAACCAACAAACCAAACAGTGCGATCGTGGTGCAACCGACAAACGCCATCATGGTACGACTTGTCATTGGTATCGCCACCGCTGAGCGATTAGCAATGCCTGCGCCAGTGTAGGCCATGCCTGCCAAAAATGCTGCCGCATCGGCAAAGCTGAGTGGAGTATCGAAGACCTCTAAACCGCCAACAATGGTAAATACACCGACTAGGCAAAGTGCAACTGCGAGTAAACGCCGTAGCCCAAGCTGCTCATGAAGGAATAGCTTGCCGCCAATCACACCCCAAGCTGGCAAAAGAAAAAACAGCAGCATGCCGCGCACCACCGAGCCCACCATCAAGGCCCAAGTGAACAAGAAATTGGCAATGCCGAACAGCAGGCCAATCAAGAGCAGCAAGCGCCATTCGCCTCGCCACAAACGACGCTCTCGCCAGATCAATGGCAGCGACACCACCGCCACTAGCCCATATGCTGTCAGCGCAATCGCATGCCCATCCAAGCCTTGCTGCCCAAAGTATTTCAAGGGCCACCAAGCCAGGCCCCAAACCACGCCACCGAGCATCAGCGATACAAGCGCTAGGGGCGACTCGGCTTTGGGCGCATCGGAAACAGGGGAATTCATGCTGTCTGGGATTAACCGCCAAGGACATCGGCGGCATTTTGTTGTAGGGTATCCGTCGTCGTTCGCTAATTCAGCAAAGAACTTTGGACATCATAGCGCCTTACCCAATCTACACCTTCTGTGCTCGCTACATGACCGTAGTGGGCTATGTATCTAGACCATTATGAACTTCACGCTGAGATCACTACGAACTGCTCTTTTATCAGCGATTGCCGTTGCGCTACTGGCCGGCTGCCAAACCTACGGGCCTTCAGAGCGCTTCATCGGTATGTCACGCGCACAGGTCATCACCGAAATGGGCCAACCCTACCCAGCGCCGCCAGACCTGAACCAAGCGCAGCGACTCGATTTTCCGCGCGGTCCCTTTGGTAAGCACACCTATTCGCTGCAATTTGACGCAGACGGCAAAGTAACTGGATACAAGCAGCTGCTGACTGAAGAGAATTTTCGGCAGATCACGCCAGGCATGGATGTGAGTGAGGTGATCGATCGAATCGGCATGTCGCGCGACACTTACGGACTTGCCCGCAACCGCGGCTATGTTTGGAACTTTCGATACATCACACCGTTTTGCAGGTGGTTTCAGGTTGAATTTTCCACTGAAAACAAGGTGAGGTCGACGGGGTACGGTATTCCGCCAGAATGCCGGCCGAAGATTTTCATAATGCAGTGAGGTGGGATGGATCACCCCACACTGGCCTACTACAATACCCACGCGCCCGAGCTCGCAGCGCGCTATGAGCAAGTGAGCAGTGTCGCAGCGATGCATTTTGATACGACTTTCGCCAAGGCCGGCAAGATTCTCGACATTGGCTGCGGTTCAGGCCGAGACCTAGCGCTACTCGCGAATAGGGGTTTTCAGGTCTACGGCGTCGACCCGTCGGCAGTATTCATTCAGGTTGCACAGCAAACTCACCCCGAGCTGAAAGGTCGGCTGAGCGTTGGTGGCTTACCCGAGCTGGGCATACCATTCGGTGGACAATTTGATGGCGTGCTTTGCTACGGGGTATTCATGCATCTGAAACAAGAGGTACTAGAAAAATCGGTGCAGTCCCTGCGCGCTTGCCTGAAATCTCAGGGGCGCCTTATTTTCGCTACCCCCACCCAAAAGCCCGGCATCGACGCACAGCATCGCGATGAAGAAGGCCGCTTTTTCCAACTCCATCGCGCGCAAGATCTGCAGCGCTTGTTTGCATTGAACGGCTTTGAGCTACTTGAGCAATGGACTAATCAAGATAAGATCGACGATTCAGGCATCGAGTGGCTCGCGCAATCATATGAGCTGAAGCCATCCTTCGCTGACTAGCCAGTCACGAGCATAGCGAATGATTTACGTATAGTCGGTTCGTTACCGTGCAAGATGTGAGCGAGCGTTGTTCACCTCTACCGAACTAGTGCGTGCGAATCCCCTGTGTCACATCAGTTTGGTGCCCAAGCTATTGGCGTACTTGATGAGAAGTGGCACTTACCCACCGTGGTCATCATAGTATTTTCATAACCCGTCGCGAATACAGGCTCGTCGATCAACAGGTGGTGTACCATTTATTCAAGCTGCGACTCAGCCCTTTGATTTGGGACTGAAAATAATCGCCGACACAACCAAATGATCCGATGAAAAACTCGTATTGGATCAACAAAAGACCGGAAAATCGGGCTAATCATCGCCATGACCCAAGCAATCATATTTGATACTGAGACCACCGGTCTTGATGCACCAGAAATCGTGGAAGCCGCCTGGCTTGAAGTGAAATCTCTATCGCCACTCACGCTCGGTGGTGAGTTTGAACAACGCTACAAACCGAGTAAGCCGATTGGCATAGCCGCACTCGCCACACATCATATTCTTGAGGAAGATCTGGTCGATTGCCCTTCATCGAGTTCTTTTCAATTGCCTACGGGCCTTGAATATCTGATAGGTCACAATGTTGACTTTGACTGGACGGTGGCAGGCTCACCCGACGTTCGGCGTATTTGCACCTTGAACCTTTCAAGGGCAGTATGGCCTGAACTAGAGTCGCATAAACAAGGCGCTTTGCTGTATTTTCTTGACAGGGCAAATGCCAAAGAGCGGCTTAAGAATGCTCACTCCGCCGGGGCAGATATTCGTATCTGCGCGACCATCCTTGAACACATCTGCCAGAAATTAAAGATTGATTCGCTTGAGGTGCTTTGGCAAAAATCCGAAGAGTCGCGCGTACCCACCCATATGCCTTTCGGAAAGCATAAGGGTAAACCGATCAGCGAAGTGCCTAAAGACTATGTTCGGTGGCTTCTGGATCAGCCGAATATTGACCCCTTCATACGGCGAGCATTCTCCAAATAATACGCCTTTGTTTTTTCGATAAATACATGAGCTAAAACTTGTCCCACAATTTTCCTACGACATAGTCAGCACCCCGATGACTCAAGTGGTCGTCATCGATGTAAAACAAAGCACCATCTTTTGACCCAAAGCACCATTGCTCATCACATAAGCCCTCAGCCAAATCGATCACTTTGATTGCGGGTCGTTGCGCTAAAATTTTATTCACCATAGCTCTGTAGGCGGCAGTTCTTGCCTCGAAATCTTTTCTGCTGACGGCGCAGGGGGTGGTTACCTTGTTAGTGATTGATAGTGGTCTGAAAGAAAAACAACTTCGAATATCAAAGCCGAGCTCTGGCACATCGTGCAAGAAAGTCACTTTTTTTCCAGCGGCGAGTAGCGCATCCAGTGTCTTTTCAAGACCCAAGGTGAACACAGCTTCATTGCTTCGTAGGCTTTTGTCTTCACCCGCAAAATGAAGCACCCACGTACCAAATTGCTCTGATTCCACCTCGCCGAAACCAATACCCGTGGTGTACATCGGCCCTCTGTTCGTCAAGATCACTTCCTGTATTGCTGAATCAGCGATGACGCGCTGGATGGCCCGGGTTCCCTTTTTCAAGCAGTTTCTGTAATCGCCGCCTTGGTCTTGGATAACCACGCTCAATAGCGGTGGGCACCCATCGCTGGCACCATACAGCCCTATGGCCTGACCCTTGGCTTTGAAGCGTTCGCGTAGTCCTGAGTAAATCGTCAGCGCATGGCTATCACCCATGACAACCACCGTTGGATTGGGACCCGTTGCGTGACAACGCGGACTATCGTGGCCGCTATCATCACAATACCAACCCGTGCCATCCGGGATATCAAACTTCAAGTCAGCGATTTGAGCTTCGACCGCTCGGTTGGCGTATCTTGATGTAAATCCATCTTGCATGTAGGTACCGAAGCCGATACCGCCTACCAAGATCATGCCGGCAATTAGTCCGAAGGTTTTGGCTTGAAGGTGTCGACCAAACCGTAACCGCCGCTCAATCAGGGTATAGGTAAGGAAGGCTAACGCAAATGCGCCAGCGACTAATACGACGCGAATTTGCCAGTCGGGCTTACTGCCTTCCAGAATTCTTGCAAAAGAGAGTAAGGGCCAATGCCACAGGTATAGCGGGAAGCTGATTAATCCAATCCAGACCAGTGGGCGATTGGCCAGCAGCGATTGATTGACCCAGGACTGATGTCCCGCGAGGATGATGCAGCAGGTGCCGAATACAGGTACTAATGCCCAGATACCTGGGAAACTCAGCTCTTGGTCAAGCAGAAATACGCCTGATATCAATAGCACTAACCCGAGAATTGAAAGGGCTTCATTGATGACCCGATTTGTTCCGAGTTTGGCCTTAATCGCGGCTACGCACCCGGTGTTAGATCTCGCCAAACTTGCAAGCAAGCATCCTGATAACAGTTCCCACATCCGCGTAACGGGAAAGAAAAACGTGGCCGAGGCGGCTTCCTCAATCATGGTCAGGTTCAACAGCAATGATGCGAGCAAGATCGTTGTGCCGATCTTGATGATGCTGAGGCTGTAATTGAATCCCAACCAAACCACAACCGGCCAGAAGATATAGAACTGCTCTTCAATACCCAAACTCCATAGATGAAGTAGCGGCTTGGCGTCTGCGGCGTAATCAAAATAACCGCTTTCCCGCCAGAAGATGAGATTGGGGATGAAAACCGTACTGGCCGCGATATGCTTGCCCAAGGCTTTGTATTCATCTGAGAGCAATGCAAACCAGCCGAATACTTGGCAGGCAAGTAGAACAATCACAAGGGCAGGAAAAAGTCGCCGCACACGACTGGCATAAAATGTACGGAAGCTGAAACTTTGCTGTTGCAGGCTGTCTTGTACAAGGTTGGTAATCAGAAAGCCTGAGATAACGAAGAAAACATCGACACCGATGAAGCCGCCTGAGACCCACGCTGGAAATGCATGAAATGCGATGACGGCCAGTACAGCAAGTGCTCGAAGACCGTCGATATCAGGCCGGTAGCTTGGCTTGGCCAGCCATTTAGCTGACGACGCTACATTCAGGTCAGCCTTTTCGGGCATTAAAACGACCATTCACCCATTCGCCTTTTTTTGTCGGGCGACCATCGGCATAGCTCTCCGTTCCCTGACCTGATTTTTCACCAGCGACGAATTCACCCGTGTAGCGGTCACCATTGCTGTGAAGATAAACACCTTTACCATGCGGCTGGCCGTCTTCAAACTGGCCTTTATATTTGCTACCGCTAGCAAATGTCAGCGTTCCTTCACCTTGGATTTTATCGTCGGTGAAATCACCGATGTACACATCGCCATTAGCAAAGTTGAACATACCTCTGCCGTGCTGATGATCCTTCTCATAGCTACCGGTGTACTTGTCGCCGTTGACATAAAAGTATGTACCCCGACCATGGTACTGGCCTGATTCGAACTGCCCTTCATAGCGGTCGCCAGTCGCATAAATCAAAATGCCTAAACCATGGAAGCGATTATCTTTGAACTCGCCCTCATATTTGTCGCCATTAGCAAATAGCAGCGTTCCGACCCCAATGTACTTGCCATTGAAGATTTCACCAATGTACTGGTCGCCGTTCGGGTAATTAATAGTTGTCATGATTCGCTCCCCTGCTGTTAGCGCATCATAAACCAGCCGTACGGCTTAGCTATCTATTTATCGCTCGCGATCTTGGTTAATCATCCGTGATTAGGGACTGTCCGCTCCGGCTTGGGGTACTTAACTATTCGGCGGCGACGCAAAGCTTATCGGCTGGATAGGGGAGCAAGAACCCAAGGCTTTGTTCAGGTTTTGCACGAAGCCAGTCGTCATAGCGCTCGGCCGGCAGTATGACGATCATGCGTTTTTCGTCTTCCGGTTTATGAAACTGCCGCATCAAAGCATGGCTATTGGCATTAATGGTCAACATGGTGAAACTTTCGACCTGCTCGCCATTCGGGGCGCGCCATACACTCCAAAGGCCCGCAACCCCCAAAGGCTCACCATCGGCAGACTCAATTCGGGTGGATTTAGCCCGCCCACTTCGCCAGTCGGGCTCATAGAAACCAGCTACCGGAATAATGCAGTGGCGCGACCGGCGCCACGCATCCCGAAAGCTGGGTTTCTCCATCACAGTTTCGCTGCGTGCGTTGTAGGTGTGACGGCTGATTTTGTCATCCTTGGACCAGTGCGGAATCATGCCGAACCGGCCGACCGATAAATCACGCTCGGGCACTGCCTCATCACCTACATCAGCATGGGGATGACGACGAATAAACACACTCGGGTAGGCCGGCCATACATCAGCGCGTGCTTCTGCTGATGATGTATCAACCCCAAAATGACGCCGGAGGGTTGGTAAATCGGTGACGGCTTGGTAGTGGGCACACATGGCGGGCGATATCCTTGGTCTATGGGTGCTTAATGAATAGCACTACCAACGCTGGTATCCACAGATGATAAAGTAGACCAATCAATCTGTAATTGCTGGGGGCTTGAAATGAGGTTGCTGCCGATCTTGCTAATGGTGGTTTGTTGTTCTACTTCAGCTGAATGGCTGCTTTTTTCCAAGGCCGATAACGGTGAC
Source organism: Oxalobacteraceae bacterium (assembly GCA_027485795.1). GTDB lineage: Bacteria > Pseudomonadota > Gammaproteobacteria > Burkholderiales > Burkholderiaceae_D > Pernthalerella. The sequence goes on along the minus strand of JAIXQK010000034.1, from coordinate 9,273 downwards.
AAGAACTATGTCGATTTAAGCAAGATGCAAACCAATAAACACTTGGTGAAAATTTTGTCTTTGGTGAATTTTAGCCAGGCAGACAGTGATGGGCTGTTTTCAAAACAGATTCATGAGGAATTTGACTGTTCGAAAGAACGAGTGCGGGCCTTGTCTTTAAGTGGGCACTCGGAGCATTTTGCGCGCGGAAGAGTCTTGCATAGCCACAATACGCCGGGAGATTGGTCGCACATTCCACCAGAGACCGCTCTGTTTGAGAGGTTTTTGATTGCTTGCCGCTGAGAAGTATTTCCGCTCTTGCCTGATAAAATCTGCACGGCGTAGATAAATATCTGTCGGACAAATTGTCACGCTAAGCGATGACGCTGAATCGAAAGCAGACGACGCAGTTAGTGGGTGATGCGGGATATGTATTGGTCGGAATATGAATATCAAACTAAAAGATTGAGCTTGCAATGAAACGACTTCTCTTTGTTGTACTGATGATGGTTTGCTCGGTGTCTTGGGCAGAGTGGGAGATGACGGGTAAAGAGGATGGTCTTACTCACTATCATGATAAATCTACGATAACAATAGACGGCATAACTGCAAAGATGTGGGTGATGTATGAATTTCCTCAGGTGCGAACTAACACAGATGGGGGTAGGTATAAATCAGCAAAATCACTCTTAGCGTTTAATTGCAAGTATGAGACATTGGCAATGGTTTCAGTACTTCAGTATTCTGGTCCATTAGGTTCTGGTGATGTTGTTTTGTCTGACACATTCAATGAGAGTGAATGGATATGGGACCGAATTGTTCCAGATACAACAGTAAAAATTGAATTGGATATCGCATGTGGCAAGAAGTAATCACGAATTCGGTGCGTGTATCAATAGTGAGCGTCCGAGCTTGTCGATACTCCAGCACATCACCATGTCAAAGCGACGCCATCTAGCGTCTTTCATGAGAGCGTCTAGAGCAAGTCGGTCATTACGCCTTTTAACACCTGAGCTTCCGCTGTCTGTATATTCCTGAGCGATGGTGTAGCCGAGTCGTTCGCACAGACCGAAAGGCTGGGATTCACCTACATACTGCAGGCCTCGGTTTGGCTTGCATGCCAAACCCTTCGAATCCTCCACGCGAAGTCCGCAGGGAATTCGCTTCTCTCCGCAAAAAAAATGCCCCTTACGGGGCATGTATTCTGGCGGGAGGGTGGGATTCCTATCGCGGCTGACAATCAAGTATTCAAGCCATTTTTTTGATTCGATCTTTAACTTTTACCCGCATTTTTACCCTCACAAGATAAAGATAACCTCACTGGATTGGCATGCGCCCGGGACGCGATCCTCGGCTCAACAGCCTAAACGATCCAGCAGTCGTTATGAGACAGGTCGCTGACCGCCATTAGGATAGCAAACAAGACAGGGCCTGACCTCTGTCCGATGCCCTTGTAGCATTCAGAAAGGCCTCAAATATTTTGCTATCGGCTAACAAGAACACGACCAGAGATTCCTAGAAATTGAGGACTTTGCTTCCGATTCAGCATCAAAGCCTGCTTGCTTACCATTTCGGATAAGTAGTTCTGGAGTTCATCCGTCGTAATTTTTCCATCGTTATTTTCATCTGCATCACCTTCCATTCCCTTCATGACATAGTAGCTAAAGATGCCATGCTTTAACTCTGGACTTGAACTCGCAATCTGATCAGATGATGATGCAGTGAATACAGTAAATTCTGGAGGAAAAAGAGTGTCTGTAGTTTTAAGAGCTATGGGTCTAGCACTCGCAACAAGAGTATCACCTGTACGAATTTGACCGCTGTAGCAGGCATCCATGAACAAAGTAACTGACTTTGGTTGAGCCGACTGAAGTGAGCGAATGATTTCCTGTTGATTTAGTGCAGTCCGGTCAATGTATTGCTTGTCTGCGCCAAACGGAAGAATGTACAGATTTTTTCCGTCGTCGCTTGGTAGCCCATGTCCGCTATAGAAAACATACACATCAGTTTTTAACTTTTTCACTTTTATTGGCAGCCAGCTTTGGAAGGCATTCAGTATTTCTACTTCGTCCGCTTGTTCGTCAATAAGAAGTTTGATGTTTTCTGGTTTTATTCCTAATGCACGAATAGCGTAGTCGTAAAACACTCTTGCATCATCATTCGCAAAGTCTGCTTTCGGTACCCTTTTATAGTTTTGAATGCCGATGATAATTGCAACTGCATTAGATTCCTGTCTTTGTTTAACCTTACTTGGATCAAGAACAGCGAACTTAGGAGCAGAATCCAGTACTGGTCTTGATACAGAGATGGTCTGCGCAGCTTTGTTACCGTTAATGTCGGTTGCGGTAATGATGAACTTTGTATCTTGTCCGGCTCGGGCAACTTTCTTAATGGTGTAGTCACCATTTATACGTCCGCCCTGTTCTTCACCATTAATGATCAATGATGCTGTGTCAGCGTTTGTCTGAACGTATATCGTAATACCGCCGTCGGCAGACGGTTGAGTATGTGTTACTTGGAGGTTTATATTCTGACTCTGCCGTTGCGGCTCACGTTCACGCTTGTCTTGCTCTGGAATGCGTCGTTCCTGAACTATCTGCTTCGGCTCATGCTTAATATCAGCACGGTCAGCGTTCGCAGAGAGCTTGTTGTCGGTTGTAGATAAATTGACTTTTGCTTCCCGGATGAATTTGTCATCTTCCCAAATACCTTCTTGCTGTAAGCCATTGACACTAGCTTTGATTCCTAGCCCGTATCTCTTGCCGTGTTTGTGTTCACCAACGTACTTGTCCCCGTTTGCCCAAGTATACGTACCCTGTCCATGTATCCACCCGTTTTCAAACTCACCTACGTAGTTATTACCTTTCAATTTATTTTCTGCTAGGAAGTAGTACCTTCCCTGTCCGTTTAGCCGACCATTTTGCCACTCCCCCTCAAGAATATCGCCTATATTTACTCGTTCAAGTACGTACCGTCCCCAGCAGTTCGTCCAGTTTCTAGTGCGTCCATTCTTGCCAACGTCATAAAATTTTGAATAATCAGGTTTTGGACATAGCGGTAAATTTTTTGGATTCGTCTGTTCTGCCGAAACGGACAGAGTAAAGCAATACAGAAGCACGAAAGCAAATGCTGCCAATAGCGTTTTTTGTTGGCTTAGCCGGATCTTCATCGTATTGCTCTCAACAAAGTAACTGCTGTCTTAACCCGTATTTCTGCTAATTTCTGAACACTTTCTGAGCAAGTGAATCATTCAGCATTCATGTCGACATTTTCTTAACTACGAAAACTTTCTTCATTCTGTTTGTTTCGTAGAACAGCAATCAGAAAAATTTCCAGATAGTTAGTATAAGCATCAGTCCTGCAATCCAGACAAGAGACACCTGAATAAGGTGTTCTATGTGTGCGGTTCTCTTTTCCGAGTCTGTGATGGTGTAAGTCGTGATACAACTTCGAAAGAGCATCAATGCAGTCGCCAACTAGAATGAAATGATTCCAATCCAGAGAATATTGTTTGTCATCTGAAATTCCATCCCAGTTGTCCTTTTGAGCCCACCAGCAGTCAGCGTGAGCCTTGGTAAGCGATCTACAACACTGTCTCTGAGGTCATGGTTTCTGCTAATTCACTAGTAGACACCGAGTCACCCTGTTCTTGCCTCTGCCAAGTCATTCATCCTCCACCCGGTGCCGAGTGTTCAGTCAATTTGCTGGCGGCTCGATCCTGACAGATGACTCCTGCCGTTCTATTTCAATAAAAGCAATTCTTCAACTTCAATGCCCGCCAGCCTTGCTTCACGCGGCACTTGCTTAGATTCATTCGAAAGCACTGCGACGGTTATATGGATTGCCAATTCGACAAATGCGTTCAAATAAGTCTTCCCAATGGCTTCTAATCTATCAGACAGTACAGAAAATGGAAGCATCAGGCTTCACAATCTAGGTAATCTGTCCTAGATTGTCGAGAACATGGCTAGAGAACGAGTGCTGCTGACCGTTTGGTTTTATGCGTAAAACCGAAGGCTGATATGGCTTAAAAGGATGGGTTCAGAAAGTGCTGCCGACAGAAGGCAGTCATACCCAAGAAAACACGCAGTATCTGAGAGTTCAGAAATACTGGGTTCTGAGGGTTCAAGAAAGATTTTCTTTGCAGTGAGCAAAATGATGAAGATTCAAATTAGCGTAAGCAGAATACTGTCAGCAGCACTAACCTCTTTGCTGCTAGGTTGTGCGTGTTTGTCAGTCTCAGCACAGCAGACGAATCCGAATAATTTGCCGCCCTGCCCAGAGTCCACTAGAGAATCAAATAGCACTATAGAGAATTACTCTAAATGGAATAATTGTTTTGGAAAACGTGGCATAGTCTTACACGCAAGCCCAACTACCTTCCACACCGACTTTGGAAGAAGTGCAATTTACGAAGGTAATTACTTACGAGGCGTTCCCAACGGGTGGGGGGAAATTAAATTCTTTAATGGAAACAGTTACGTCGGTGAGTTTAGGGATGGGTATTATCATGGTCAAGGAATCCGAATAACAGCGGACGGGCGGAGATTTGAGGGTATTTGGGAAGACAGCAATTTTATCCGTGAAGCCAAGGTTAACCTTCCGAACATCAACAACAATATCGCCAATAACACTAACCGCAATGATATTAAGCATGAGTACGAGAAAAAAAGTCAGTATCAAGATATAAAAACCGTAAAAAGTCTTTCACTTGTCACTAACCCAAATAATCGCTTACCGTGCCCTTATCTTGCAGACGATAACTTCGATTGGAAACTTGACGATTGCTGGGGCGATATTCATTGGAAAAACGGTGATAGGTATACGGGGGAAATAGTAAAAGGAAAGCGTCATGGGTGGGGAACCACTTTGTGGACAAATGGCGACCAGTATGTAGGTCAGCATGAAATTGGATTCCTAGGTGGTTGGAGTGTTGCCTTGAAAGGAATTTTTATAAAAGCAGACGGTTCGTATCAAGAAGGATTTTTTTACCGAGGGCAATTTATTAAATATGCGACCGTAAGTTTGCCAAGTAAAAAAGATAACGTAGCTAATTCAATCGATTCAAATGATGGTAAAACTCTTACCCTTGAGCGTCAGCAACTAGCAGAAGAACGACGCAGACCAGAGCAAGAAAAACGTGAGCATGAGCAGCAACGACAAAGTCAACGTGTCAATCTTCAAGTCACACATACACAACCCGCTGCTGACGGCAGCATCACTATCAATGTGCAGACAGGTGCCGATACAGCATCACTACTCATTAACGGTGAAGAGCAAGGTGGTCGAACCAGCGGTGACTACATCATTAAAAAGGTAGCAAGGGCTGGCCAAGAGACTAAGTTCACTGTCATAGCAACTGACATCAACGGCAATAAAGACACAAAGATCATTACTGTGACTCGACAAGTCGTTGAGTCAGCAGTTAAGTACGCACAACTCAACCCAGCCCAAGTCAAAAAGCAGCCTGAGCGTGATGCTGTTGCAGTCATCATCGGTATTGCCAAATACGAGTCTCTACCTGTTGCAGAGTTTGCAAATGACGATGCTCGTGCTTTCTATGACTATGCAATACGTGGTCTTGGCGTAAAGCCAGAGAACATCAAACTGCTGGTTGACGAAGGTGCTAGAGAAGCAGAGATTCTCAAGACATTTAGAACTTGGCTACCTTCGAGAGTCAAATCGTCCACTGAAGTTTTTGTGTTCTATAGCGGTCATGGTTTACCAACGCCAGATGGCAGCGGACTGTACCTTCTGCCCTTACACGCAGACAGGGACGTAATTGACGATACTGCAATACCATTTGCCAAGATTAATGATGCGATATCGATGGCAAAGCCAAAGTCAGTGACAGTCATTCTAGATGCTTGTTACAGCGGTCAAACAAAAGCAGGTCAGACGCTTGTGGCAAGTGCTAGACCGCTGACTCTGAAAGCACAAAACTCGTTCTTTCCTCCAAACTTCACTGTGATCAGTGCAAGTCAATCTGACCAAATCTCTAGTTCTAGTCCTGACCTGCAGCATGGCATCTTCAGTTACTACCTGATGAAGGGTATGGAAGGTGATGCTGATATGAACAAAGACGGAAAGATAACTCTGGGTGAGATGCGTGACTATCTAGTTGAGCAAGTAGGCAGACAAGCAGCAATGATGAGTCGAAAGCAAGAGCCACAGTTGATTGGTGATTCTGGTCGAGTATTGGTCGGTAGATAGATAAAAAATTGAAGCGATGTATAAACAACTAAAAATCTATAGATTGCTATCAGCAGTTTTTGTTTTTCTGCTGATGTCTTGCCTTGCCCTTCCAGTTTCAGCGCAGCAGATAAATCCAAACAACCTGCCTCCGTGCCCCAAACCTGATTACTCAAAGAAAACTGATGTTGAACGATTTGCTAAATGGACAAATTGTTGGGGTCGCTACAAGATTGAAATAAATGCCAAGCATAAAGATGCAATCCTTGAAGGCGAATGGTTGAACGGACTACTACACGGTCAGGGTACGGAAGTTTATTCTAGTGGTGACAAGTACGTTGGAGAGTTCAAAGAGGGCGATAAGCATGGACAAGGTACGTTCCATTACTTGGCAAATAACCATAGCAAGGGCGACAAGTACGAAGGGCAGTTCAAAGACGGAAGACAGCACGGTCAAGGTAGGTACACTTGGGCAAATGGGAAAAAATATGAAGGAGATTGGAAAGACGGTAAGTATAACGGTCGGGGCGTTATCACCACTGCCGATGGCAGCAAGTATGTGGGAGAGTTCAAAAACGGTAAGATGCACGGTGAAGGGGCTCTTATATATCTCGATGGAGAGGTGCTACAAGAAGGTATCTGGGCAGACAACGAGTTCGTTCGTGAAGCCAAGGTCAACCTTCCCGATCTCAACAATAATGCTGCTGTGAGGACTGATCGTTCTGACATTGAGCGTGAGCAGCAACGACATTCTCAGTCAAATCTAAGCAATCTACCCCCTTGCCCTGGGTTAGGGAAAAAATGGCATAACTGCGTTGGGTACTACACTTATTCTCAAGGATCATTTGTAGGCGAGTACAAGAATGATTTGAGGCATGGGCAAGGAGTTTTTACGGCTAAAGACGGAAAGCGATTAGAGGGCGTCTGGGAGGACGATAAATTCATTCGTGAAGCAAAAGTCAATTTACCCAATCTCAATAACAATGTGCCAAATAACTCCAAACTCTCTGAGACAGGACGTGAGCAGCAACGACAGAGTCAGCGTGTCAATCTTCAGGTTACAAATACACAACCTTCTGCTGATGGCAGTTTCGCTATAAGTGTCCAAACCAATGCTGACACCGCTTCACTGAAGATCAATGGTGAGGAGCAAGGTGGTAGAGCGGACGGTAAGTACAGCATCAAGAAAGTAGCCCGTATAGGTCAAGATACCCAGTTCACTATCACTGCCGTTGATATCAACGGCAACTCAGATACCAAGACCATCACCGTTACCAGACAAGCCGCACCAGCGGCTGACACATCCATTGCACTCAAGCCAGAAGCAATCAAACGAGCGCCTGCCCGTGATGCTGTCGCCATCATCATCGGCATTCAAGACTACAAGCGTGTGCCTAGAGCCGAGTTTGCGAACAATGATGCCAAAGAGTTCTATGAATACGCTGTTCGTGCATTAGGCATCAAGCAAGAAAAGATCAATATGCTACTTGATGATGAAGCCGATGAAGTGAATATCGTCAAGGCATTCGAAAACTGGCTACCCATTCAAGTCAATAAAGACAAGACTGATGTGTATGTCTTTTACTCAGGGCATGGGCTGCCAGCACCCGATGGTAAGTCACTATATTTCCTTCCACATGGCGTGGATAAAGAACTGCTATCACGCACCGCTGTGGGTCAGAACGAGATAGTCGCTGCACTCTCTGCTGCTAAGCCTAAGTCAGTCACGATGTTCATTGATGCTTGTTATAGCGGACAGACAAGAGGTGGCGATGTGCTGGTGGCTAATGCCAAGCCAGTATCGTTGAAGTCAGATACCAATGCGTACCCACCAAACTTCACCGTCATAACTGCTTCGGCGAATGACCAGATATCTTCGTCAAGCCCAGAACTGAAACATGGCATCTTCAGTTTCTATCTGATGAAGGGAATGGAAGGTGAAGCCGATGCAAATAAAGACGGCAAGATTACCGTTGGTGAGATGCAAGACTACTTATCAGATAAGGTTGCACGACAAGCGATGACATTGAATCGGAAGCAGACTACGCAGTTAGCGGGTGATGCTGGTCAGGTACTGGTCGATAAGTAAACTGTCAAATCACCGAATACACCGTACCCACACCGATCTGTAACTCCCGTGCGATCTACTTGATACCCATCCCTTTTTCACGGAGCAACTTCACAGCAGACCGCATCCCATCATTCATCTTCGATGGTCGACCTAACTTGACTCCGTTAGCCTTTGCCCGCTGCTGACCTGCAAGCACACGCTCACGAATCAGATTGCGTTCAAACTCACCGATAGCGCCAAAGACAGAGAAGATCATTCTGCCGCTGGGTGTCGATGTATCCATGCCTTGCTGCTGAAAGAAGAGATCGATACCCAGTGCTTGTAGTTCATTGAGTATCTCGACCAAGTTCTGAAGTGACCTACCAAGTCTGTCGATGCTCCAGCACATGACCATATCGAACTTGCGCTGGGTGGCTGCTTTCATCAGAGCGTCGAGAGCAGGGCGATCAGAACGACCTTTAGCGCCTGAGATACCGCTGTCTGTGTACTCCTGAACGATGGTGTAGCCCAGTCGCTCACAGAGACTGCGGAGTTCGATGAGTTGATTGTCTACCGTTTGTTTGTCAGTCGAAACACGGGCGTAAATGGCGACTCGTTTGGTCATTGTCTGCTCCAGTAGTTACTTCCAATTGAGTTGAAAGCACTGCTGTGAAATGACGCTGAATCCACCCTTGGAGACTTCAACACATGTGGTGAAAACATGTGTTGAAAGCATTTTGGAGATTTACTGTAAACCCTTGATTATACTGGGTTTTCAATGCTTTCTATACCACTGGCGGAGAGGGTGGGATTCACCTACATACTGCAGGCCGCGGTTTGGCTTGCATGCCAAACCCTTCGAATCCTCCATGCAAAGTCCGCAGGGACTTCGCTTCTCTCCGCCCAAAAAAAATGCCCCTTACGGGGCATGTATTCTGGCGGAGAGGGTGGGATTCGAACCCACGGTACCTTGCGGTACGCCTGATTTCGAGTCAGGTACATTCGACCACTCTGCCACCTCTCCAGGTCGAAAACGGTGTGGTCGTTTCCGG
>JAIXQK010000053.1 GCA_027485795.1 Oxalobacteraceae bacterium | reverse complement strand
GGGTGATACACGCCAATGCACGCCGCTTGCATCACCGCCGGATGCGCCACCGCAATATTCTCCAGATCGATTGAGCCGATCCATTCGCCGCCGGACTTGATCACATCCTTACTGCGATCGGTAATCTGCAAGTAGCCCTCGGGGTCGATTACCGCGACATCGCCGGTCGGGAACCAACCATCCTGCAGCACATCACCGCCCTCGCTCTTGAAGTAGCCAGATACCACCCACGGACCACGAACCAGCAAGTTGCCGTACGTGCTGCCGTCCCAGGGCAATTCGTTTCCGTCGTCGTCGACAATCTTCATATCAACGCCGTAGATGACGCGGCCTTGTTTTTCGAGTTTGGATTGTTGTTCAGCCTCCGACAATTTCTGGTGGTGGCTGAGCAAGGTGCTCGCCGTGCCGAGGGGCGACATTTCGGTCATGCCCCAGGCATGCACGACTTCGACGCCGTACTGGCCACGCAGGGTTTTCATCATCGCCGGCGGACATGCCGAGCCGCCAATCACCGTACGCTTGAAACTCGAAAACTTCAGCTGATTCTGCGCCATATAAGTCAGTAGCCCAAGCCAGACCGTGGGCACACCGGCCGAGAAAGTCACCTGTTCTTGCTCGAATAACTCATGCAGCGATTTGCCATCCAGCGCGGGGCCGGGGAATACCATTTTTGCGCCATTCAACATTACCGAGTAAGGCAAACCCCAGGCATTCACATGGAACATTGGCACCACAGGCAACACCACATCGCGTGCCGATACGTTCAGCGCGTCCGGCATCGATGAAGCATAGGAATGCAAGAGGGTCGATCGGTGCGAATACAGCGCGCCTTTCGGGTTACCGGTCGTGCCCGAGGTGTAGCAGAGGCTGGAGGCCGAGTTTTCATCGAACAGCGGCCATGCGAAATCATCGGGCTCTGCTGCCAACAGGTCTTCATAGCACATCAGATTCGGAATCTTGTCGGAGGCTGGCAGATTCGCACGGTCACACAGCGCGATAAAGCCCTTGATGGTTTTGCACAGTGGTGCCGCTGCCTCGATGATCGGCGTAAAGCTCAGATCAAACAGTAAATATTGGTCTTCTGCGTGGTTCGCGATATAGCCAATTTGCTCCGGATGCAGTCGCGGGTTAATGGTATGTAGCACCGCGCCCATACCGGAAACACCGTAATAGGCTTCCAGATGCCGGTAACCGTTCCAGGCCAGCGTCGCGATGCGGTCACCCATGCCAACACCCAGGTGCGTTAGCGCGTTGGCAAGTTGACGCGAACGACGATGACAATCGCGGTACGTGTAGCGATGCACGTCACCTTCAACCCGGCGCGAGACAATCTCGACATTGCTGTAGTAGCGATCAGCATGTTGAATGAGCGATGAAATCAGCAGTGGCTGGCTCATCATGCTGCCCATCAGCGGGCTTTGCGGGTACTGCGCCATGGTGTCTCCGAAGCGATAATTCTTATTAGGACTCGGATTTTTGTGCGCCGCATAAGCCGCCGTCAATGGATTTCCATCTTGCAACGCAGCACATGCCGCGGATTCGGCGAACCCTGCCTCGGTGCGCTTGGCGGCCTTCTGTCACAATGGCGCACTATTGCCATGCGCCCGCCCCGGGCCAGCCACTATTGCGATGAATTCGCCCGAGCATCCAAGTCATTTCCGCTACACGCTGTCCGAGCTGCCGCTGACGAACCGCTTCGCCAGCCTGCCACCGGCTTTCCATACCCGACTCAGCGCCACGCCGCTGCCTGCGCCTTATCTGGTGTGCGGCAGCGAGACAGCTGCCGATCTGATCGGGCTTGATCCCGAGGCCTTCAACCACCCAAACTTCGTTGAGGTTTTCAGCGGAAACGCCGAGTTACCCGGCTCAATGCCCTTGTCTGCGGTCTATTCCGGGCATCAGTTCGGTGTGTGGGCCGGTCAACTGGGGGATGGACGCGCCATTTTGCTGGGTGAAGCACCCGCGCCGCAGTCGCCCACCGGCAGCATGGAGCTACAACTCAAAGGTGCCGGCAAAACGCCCTACTCGCGAATGGCTGACGGACGTGCCGTATTGCGCTCATCGATTCGAGAATTTTTGTGCTCAGAAGCGATTGCTGCACTCGGTATCCCCGGTACCCGCGCCTTGTGCGTGATTGGCTCGGATCAGCCGGTGATTCGCGAAACCGTCGAGACCGCTGCCGTAGTCACCCGGATGTCGCCGAACTTCGTGCGCTTTGGCTCGTTCGAGCATTGGTTTTGGAACGAGCGGCACGACGAGTTGAAGATTCTCGCCGACTATGTGATCGCGCATAGCTATCCGCACTTGGCGGATCAAGCCCAGCCTTATCACGCATTGCTGCGTGAGGTCACGCAGCGCTCTGCTGAGTTGGTGGCGCAGTGGCAAGCGGTCGGTTTCATGCACGGCGTACTCAACACCGACAATATGTCCATCCTTGGCGAGACCCTGGACTACGGCCCGTTCGGGTTTATGGAGGCGTTCAACCCGCACCATATCTGCAATCACTCGGATCATCAGGGCAGATACGCTTACCAGATGCAGCCGCGTATTGTTGAGTGGAATTGCTACGCGCTGGGTCAGGCAATGCTGCCACTAATGGGTGAGGTCGATATCGTCAAAGACGCACTCACTGTTTACCAGCCAACTTTCGAGAAGAAAATTGGCGCCCTATGGCGCGCCAAACTCGGTGTAGAAACCGAACAGGCCGATGACGATGCCCTAGTGCGCGAGCTGTTAACCGTCATGGCGACAGGTCGTGTTGATTTTCCGGTGTTTTTCCGGCAGCTTTCCAACCTGAAGTGCGATGACCCTAGTGCAGATGCGCCGCTGCGGGATTTGTTTATCAATCGCGATGCATTCGATGCTTGGTTAGTAAAATATCGCCTGAGGCTGCGTCTTGAGAATAGCGTTGACGAAGCACGCAAAATCGCGATGAACCGTATCAATCCGAAGTTTGTGCTGCGCAATCACCTTGCTCAAGCAGCGATTGAAAAAGCGCAGCAAAAAGACTTTAGCGAAGTGAAACGATTGCACCAGATTCTGCAACGCCCGTTTGATGAGCAACCCGAACATGAAGCCTATGCCGGCCTACCGCCGGATTGGGCAGCGAGCATTAGCGTTAGTTGCTCTTCTTGAAATAATTATACGAGTGAAGAATAATCCCGCGCGCCGGGAGCCCAAGATCAATCATTACCAGACCAATCATGACGTAATCGGCCGCCGCCAGACCGATACACTATTAAAGCCTGACTAATGGAAACCAAAAAAATAATTCGTTCTGACGCCGAGTGGCGCGAGCAGTTGGAGCCGCTCTCCTACGAAGTGACGCGTCATGCAGCCACCGAGCGCGCTTTTACAGGCCGCTATTGGGATCACCATGAAGCCGGTGTTTATCATTGCGTTTGCTGTGCTACGCCGTTGTTTACCTCGGATACCAAGTTTGATTCCGGCTGCGGCTGGCCCAGTTATTTCGAGGCGATTGATCCTGCCAATGTCGCCGAGCGTGTAGATCGCAGCCACGGCATGATTCGCACTGAAATCCTGTGCAAGGTCTGTGATGCGCATTTGGGTCATGTCTTCCCAGATGGTCCAAAACCAACCGGTCTGCGTTACTGCATTAATTCAGCGGCGCTGACGTTCACGCCCAACCCCTGAGCCCACTCCCATGAAGCTGTTGTTCGACCTATTCCCGGTCATTCTATTTTTCGCGGTTTTCAAATTCGCTGGCGCCCAGCCCGACGCGGCTCAAGCATTCGCGGCGCAGTACCTCATGTTTTTAGTGGCCGATGGCGAGATCACTGCTAAACAGGCACCGATTCTGCTCGCCACCGCAGTCGCCATTCTCGCGACCTTGGGCCAAGTGCTTTGGCTACTGCTACGACGCCGTCATGTTGATACCATGCTCTGGGTCTCGCTGGTGATTATTGTGGTGTTTGGTGGTGCAACGATTTACTTCCACGACGAGATGTTCATCAAGTGGAAACCTACCGTGCTGTACTGGTGCTTTGCACTGGCACTGTTAGGTGCGCAGCTATTGATGCGCAAGAATCTGATTCGCTCGTTGATGGGTAAGCAAATGAGCCTGCCAGACCCGGTGTGGGACAAGCTCAATCTGGCCTGGAGTGTTTTTTTTGCGACGATGGGCGCCTTGAATCTGTATATCGCCTTTAATTTTCCGCTGGAATTGTGGGTCAATTTCAAGATGTTTGGCTTCATCGCACTGATGATTGCCTTTGTGATCGCACAAACTGTTTATCTGTCGCGCTACTTGAAAGAACCTGAATGAACCGCATTGAACGTATCCAAGCGCTGCTGCACTCGTCGCTAACCCCTGCTGAGTGTGTGGTGGACGATGAGTCGCATTTGCACGCAGGCCACGCCGGCGCGGCCTCGGGTGGCGGCCATTACCGGCTGCGGCTAGTCTCGGCCCACTTCGAGGGCTTGAGCAAAGTGGCAAGACACCGTCTGGTGTATGATGCGCTGCACGAGATGATGCAGCAGGAAATCCACGCTTTAGCGATGACCCTGCTCACTCCCGGCGAAGCAGCAAGCGGCTGAAGCCGACCGGCACAGCTCCTTTTCAACCACGCAAACCTACCCCAATGAAGAATATGAACTACTTACGGCTGCTAGCCGTTATCGCGTCTGCAGTTGTGCTTCCTGTTTCGGCGCAAAATCTTGCCATCGTTAACGGCAAAGCCATCCCGTCCTCGCGCGTTGAGGCCATGGTCAAGCAAATGGTGCAGCAGGGTCAGAAAGACTCGCCCGAGATGCGCTCGATGATCAAGGATGAGCTAATCAATCGCGAAATTCTCGCGCAAGAAGCCGATCGTCAAGGCGTGTCTGCGCGCCCTGAGATCAAGAACCAAGTGGACCTGGCAAGACAGTCCATCGTGATCCGTGCACTGGCACAAGACTTCATCGCAAAAAATCCTGTTAAGGACGACGAGATGAAGGCGGAGTACGACAAGTTCAAATCACAATCCCAGGGCAAGGAGTATCGTGCGCGTCATATCCTGGTCGAGAAAGAAGACGAGGCCAAGGCGATCATCACCAAGCTTAAAGGTGGCGGCAAGTTTGAAGAACTCGCTGCGCAATCCAAAGATACGGGCTCAGCCGCACAAGGCGGTGATTTGGGCTGGGCACCCGCCGATGCATTCGTCAAACCCTTCTCCGATGCCATGGTCGCACTGAAAGCCGGTGAATACACCCAAGCACCTGTACAGTCGCAGTTCGGTTTTCACGTGATCAAACTCGAAGAATCGCGTGATGCGCAGCTGCCGAGCTTCGACGAAGTCAAGCCACAGATCGCAGAGTCGCTGCAACAGCGTAAGCTGCAGCAGTTTCAGCTAGATCTGAAGAAGAAGGCGAAGATCCAGTAACGGATAGCTCGCCAATAAAAAACGCTCCTTCGGGAGCGTTTTTTTATAAGTGCTGCCAACACAGTCAGCGACCTAAAAAGGCAAGCTGTCAATTGGCCCAGCGGCGAGCGTTGCGGAACATCCTCATCCAAGGCCCATCCTCACCCCAACCTTCCGGGTGCCACGAATTAATCACGCTGCGGAATACCCGCTCAGGGTGCGGCATCATCACGGTGAAACGACCATCGGTGGTAGTCACAGAGGTAATGCCACTCGGTGAACCGTTGGGGTTGAGCGGATAGGTTTCGGTCGGCAGCCCACGGTTGTCGACAAAACGCAGCGCCGCCTGTACCGCTTGTTCATTGCCAGTGTGCGCGAAATTGGCAAAACCCTCGCCATGTGACACGGCAATCGGCGCCTGTGTGCCGCGCATCGCTTTAAAGAAAATCGATGGCGAGTCCAACACTTCGACCATGGCGAAGCGTGCCTCGAACTGCTCTGACACATTGCGTGTGAACTTCGGCCAATGCTCCGCACCCGGGATGATGGATTTCAAGCTACTCATCATCTGGCAGCCGTTGCAAATACCGAGGCCAAAGCTGTCGCTACGGGCAAAAAACTGTGAGAACTGATCTGACAGCAAGGGGTTGAACAGAATGGTTTTTGACCAACCCTCGCCGGCTCCCAATACGTCACCGTAAGAGAAACCACCGACTGCGATCAATCCCTTGAAATCTTTCAGATGCGCGCGGCCTGCAATCAAGTCGCTCATGTGCACATCAACCGCTTCGAAGCCGGCCTTGTGCATCACATACGCAGTCTCGACATGCGAGTTGACACCCTGCTCACGCAAAATCGCAATTCTCGGGCGAACGCCGCTGGCGATGTAAGGCGCAGCAATATCCTCGGTCATGTCGAAACTGATTTTTGGCGAGATGCCCGGATCGGTTTCATCGAGTAGGCGCTCATACTCAGCATCGGCGCAGGCGGGATTGTCACGCAGGCGAGCGATACGCCAGCTCGTCTCGCTCCAGTAGCGATGCAGTACCGTGCGCGCTTGCTGATAAATCACTTTAGCGTCACGCGTGAACTCGATCACATGACGATCATTCAGTTTGCCGATGATATGACTGCACGCACCCAGTCCGTGCTCGCGCAACACATTCATCGCCTCAGATTTTTGGTCTGCGCGTACTTGAATCACCGCGCCGAGTTCTTCCGCAAACAAGGCGCGCAAAGTCAGATCATTGCGGCGTACATCGACCTGACTCGCCCAGTTTTTAGAATCACCCCAGTCGCTGGCGTGCTCGCCTTCAGTCACCAGAATATCCAGATTCACCGTAATGCCTGCGCGCCCGGCAAAGGCCATTTCGCACAGTGTCGCAAACAGACCGCCATCAGAGCGGTCGTGATACGCCAGAAGCATCTGCTGCTGGTTCAGCTGCTGAATCGCTTCAAAAAAGTGACGCAGATCATCCG
This sequence comes from Oxalobacteraceae bacterium, assembly GCA_027485795.1. Classification (GTDB taxonomy): domain Bacteria; phylum Pseudomonadota; class Gammaproteobacteria; order Burkholderiales; family Burkholderiaceae_D; genus Pernthalerella. Next base: position 23,706 of record JAIXQK010000053.1, on the reverse strand, counting down.
CGCTGTCGACATCCGGCACGTGGTCGCCGAGCTGCTGCATTACCTGCGCCAGCGCAGACGCTGCCATACGGTTCTTGCCGCGACCGAGGTCAATCAAAATGAGGGCAGTATCACCAAGGTTCGTACGCAACTGCGGCGTGAGCGTGGCGCGCACATCGCTCACCGGCGCAAAGGCAGACACAATCAACGACACCGGTGAAATGACAGCCTTATCGTCTGCTCCATCTTGCCAGGTGGTGCGCATTGATAATGAATCTTTACCGACCGGAATTGACAAGCCCAGCGCTGGGCATAATTCCATACCCACCGCTTTCACCGTGTCGAACAACGCCGCGTCTTGTCCCGGTTGCCCGCAAGCGGCCATCCAATTGGCAGACAGCTTGATGTCGGTGATCTGAGTAATTGCTGCAGCCGCGATATTGGTTAGCGCCTCACCCACGGCCATGCGACCAGACGCGGGCGCATCCAGTACTGCCAGCGGTGTGCGCTCGCCCATCGCCATGGCCTCACCCAAATAGCCTTCATGGCTCATGGTGGTCACGGCACAGTCTGCGACCGGTACCTGCCAAGGGCCGACCATTTGATCACGCACGGTATGCGCACCAACGGATCGGTCGCCAATCGTGATCAGGAAGGATTTGTCAGCCACCGTCGGCAGCTTCAGCACGCGCTCAGCGGCTTGCTCTAGCGTGATATCAGTCAGGTCTAGCGCCGGCGCTGTACGCTGGTGGCGCTGAACATCGCGATGCATTTTGGGTGGTTTGCCGAGTAGCACATCCATCGGCATATCCACCGGCGTGTTGTCATGCTGAGGGTCGATCACCCGCAGCTGTCGCTCTTCAGTAGCGGTACCCACCACTGCAAACGGACAACGCTCGCGTTCGCACAATGCGCTAAACAGCGGCAAGCTCTCCGGCGCAATCGCCATCACATAGCGTTCTTGCGATTCATTGCTCCAGATTTCCTTGGGTGCCAAGCCGCTTTCTTCCAGCGGTACTTTACGCAAATCGAACAAGGCACCGCGCCCCGCATCATTCGTCAGCTCGGGAAAGGCATTGGATAAACCACCCGCACCAACATCATGAATCGACAATACGGGATTGTGCTCGCCCATCGCCCAGCAGGCGTTGATCACTTCTTGTGCGCGCCGTTGAATCTCTGGGTTACCGCGTTGGACAGAATCGAAATCCAGATCAGCGGTGTTAGTACCCGTTGCCATCGACGATGCAGCGCCTCCGCCCATTCCGATACGCATACCGGGGCCGCCGAGCTGTACCAACAAACTACCGACCGGCAGCGGATTTTTATGAGTATGCAGCGAAGAGATATTGCCCAAGCCACCGGCAATCATGATGGGCTTGTGATAACCGTAAACGGTACCCGCTACATTCTGTTCATAGCTGCGGAAGTAACCCGTGAGGTTCGGTCGACCGAATTCATTGTTGAATGCTGCGCCACCTAGCGGGCCGTCAATCATGATCTGCAAGGGCGATGCAATACGCTCAGGCTTGCCAGTAATCGACGAGCCACCATGGCCCGTGCGTTGGTCCGCTGCTTGTGTGACATCGCGCGCGTTTTCCCATGGCTGTACCGCATGGGTAATCATCAAATTCGACACACTGAAACCGCTCAGACCTGCCTTTGGCTTGGCGCCTCGCCCAGTCGCACCCTCATCACGAATCTCGCCCCCCGAACCGGTCGAAGCACCCGGAAACGGTGAGATGGCGGTCGGATGGTTATGCGTCTCGACCTTCATCAGGATATGCGTCAATTCCTGCGATGGCAGATACGTCATGCCATGATCGGCACGCGGGTAGAAACGCATCGCCTGCGCGCCTTCGATAATCGAGGCATTGTCGGCATACGCAACGACGGTGCCTTTTGGCTGCTGCTGATGAGTATTCTTGATCATCGAGAATAGCGAGCGCTGCTGCGGCTCGCCGTCGATGGTCCAGTCGGCATTAAAAATTTTGTGGCGGCAGTGCTCACTGTTAGCTTGCGCGAACATCATCAGCTCGACGTCGGTCGGGTTGCGACCGGCATGATGGAAGGCGTCGAGCAAGTAATCGATCTCATCATCCGACAATGCAAGGCCAAGCGTGAGGTTGGCATCCGTCAGCGCGCCGCGACCACCACCGATGATGTCGATAAACGCTAGGGGCTGCGGTGCCAGCTCATGAAACAGTGGTTGCGCCTGATCCGGGCTACGAATCACTGTCTCGGTCATGCGGTCGTGCAACAGCGCAGCGATGGCGTTAGCCTTTGGAGCGTCGAGCTGTTTGGCCCTACCAAGCAGACCGGATTTCAGCTGTACGCCGTAAACAATACCGCGCTCGATGCGATGGATCTGCGTCATGCCGCAGTTATGGGCAATATCGGTTGCCTTACTCGCCCATGGCGAGATGGTGCCAAAGCGTGGCAGCACAATGAACTGCTCGCCGTCGATTTGCCCCTCGAACGGCTCACCATACGTCAGCATGGCCGTCAGCTGCTGGGTGTCTTGCTCACTGAGCGCGCTGGCGCTATCAACGAAATGCAGGAAACGCCCGCTGACGCCCGTGATTGCGGGCTCAAAATCTTTCAGTTGTGCTAACAGACGCTGAATACGAAACGCGGACAGGGCATTGGCGCCCGGGATGATGAGCATGGCTGAGAAGGTGTTTCGCGAGCGGCCAGACCATGAAAATTCAGGGCCTTAGGCGCGGGTGAATCGGATTCCAAAATTATACCTTGCCCACCCCCACATAACGGCTGCCGCAGGCTTGCCTCAACATGCTATCTTGCCCACCCACTCGTTCAATGATGGTACCGATGGATATCGCCTCGCTTAATGACCAGAACCGGTACGAACTCGTACATTCGAGTCTCGACCTCGCCGAGCAATCTTCCTCGGTGTTTACCCGTATCTATCGTGATGAGGCACTGAAAGCCGCTGCCCACGCCGATGTACTGCGCATGTCGCGCCAGCCACAATCTGCAATTGCTGGGCTGCCGGTATCGATCAAAGATCTACTGGATGTGGCCGGCGAGACCACAATGGCCGGATCGGTGGTGCTGGAGGGGCACCCCGCCGCTGCCAGTGATGCGACGGTGGTGCAACGACTCCGTAGCGCAGGTGCCGCCATCATCGGCAAGACCAATATGACCGAATTCGGTTTTTCCGGTGTGGGTATTAATCCGCACTACGGCACACCGGCCAACCCGTTGGATGCCACCCGAATCACGGGCGGCTCTTCATCAGGCGCTGCGGCGTCGGTGGGCGCAGGAATTTGTGTGGCAGCACTGGGCTCGGATACGGGCGGCTCAGTGCGTATCCCGGCAGCACTCTGTGGCTTGGTTGGCTTCAAACCCACCATGCAGCGGGTACCCACCACAGGTGCCCTGCCGCTCGCGCCGGTACTGGATTCGATTGGGCCCATCGCACGCAGTGTCGCTGATTGTTTGTTAGTCGATAGCCTGATCGCCGATCAAGCACTGACCCCCGGAGCCCTATCTTTATCAGGGTTCAAGTTTGCAGTGCCCGAAGATTTAGTGATGGATGACATCGACGACAGCGTCGCGCGTGCTTTTACCCTCACTCTATCTAAGCTTTCTGCCGCTGGCGCAACCGTAGTTGAAGTGCCAATGAAAATGTTTGGAGAGGCGCGCGATATCAATCGCTTTCCGCAAATCGAATCTTGGCGTTGGCATCACAAACTGCTGGCGACCCATGCGGATCAGTACGATTCACTGGTAGCAACGCGAATTCGCGCGGGCGAGAAATATACCGAACAAGATTTCCAGCGCTTATTGGCTGCGCGCAAAGACTGGATTGCGCGTGTCGAGCAAGCCTTAAACGGATTCGATGCGATGTTGATGCCGACCGTACCAATTGTCGCGCCACGTACCGAGGCGCTACTCGCCTCCGAAGAAACCTTCTTCGATGTGAATCGACTCCTACTGAGAAATCCCTCGCTAATCAATCTGCTCGACGGCTGTTCTTTGTCCCTGCCCTGCCAGCGCGCCGGTGAACCACCCGTAGGCTTGATGATCAGCGCGCCAGCGATGGCAGATGAGCGGGTGTTTGCCATCAGTTTGGCGATCGAGCACGTACTGTCCGATTAGACCGATAACGCCCCTCAGCAGTAAAGGCGTTACCAAATATCACGCGCTGGCTATCCGCCTACTCATCGGGACGAAATACGACGCTCTCCACATTCGAACCGTAGCGGTCTGCCATACCGTAAGGAATCTGCTTCAGATCGCGATTTGGAATCATCGCGATCACTGTACGGTAGTCGAGTGCTAGCAGAAACTCTGCGGTATGTTCAGCCTCTTTGACGTCGCGCAGGGGCAAACGGCCAGAACCGAAATTGACGAATACTTTATAGGGATCGTCGATATCAAAAAAAATCTCGCCAGCCACAATACCCTTATCCACCAGAATTGAATGCGTAATGATGCCGCGCGAACTAAATTCGCAGGGTGTCATCTCGCGCGCAATATGCATGCCTCGATGGTCGATCGCCCAGAGATATTTGAAGTTTCGGTTACCATAAGCACCGCTAGCAACCGGATCGAAGCGCCCCTTGCCTGGGGCTCGGGTAATGCGCTCATAATCAATTGCCCCCGGATTAACGTCATACGGATTACAGTTCTCAACGGAGCGTCCATAGCCGATATTCCACATCCGGATGGAGGGTGAGCAGTAATGATATTCATGACTTTTGAGCGCCTCGATACGTTGCTTCGGAACCAGTATTGTTCGCCAAGGTGGGGGTAGCTCGGTATCGGTGGCGCGCGGGTTCTCGTTTAACCGAGAGGCATCCACCTTCATCCTCTGCTGGCGCGCCTTGGCGAACTCGACGAGTTGGTAGTTAACACTCCCGCTATCTGGCGCAATAAAATCATCATGAACATATCGTGCTTGTCGTTGTGGCATAACACGTGCGGCCGGCCGATGATGCTGCCGATACGGTGAGTCTGTCGGCTTAGTCATTACAGGATGTTGGCGGTGCTTGGCAAAATTTAACGGTATTTTCAACATAGCTATGCTCGCTCTATTTTCAAGGTTTATCGTCAAGCGGAACTGTCTCGTGGTCAGCTTCAAGGCCGTTTCTTGACGTAATACCGCATCGTCAATTTCCGCATTGACGATTAGCTTTGCAAACATAATGCCAAGCCATTACAACAACTCCGCTCGGTAGACCGAGTGCCTCCGCAAACGATATGTGGTGTCGTATCCACAGCACGCCTCCGATAAGGGCGCACATGCCCTGATTTCGCGCAGCATCGACTTTCATGCACCGTGTTAAAACTTCATGCATGGCGTTGACTGTCGCGTTGCGCATTGAATTTTTTCATTCGCAAAGGATCAAATACCGTCTTCCCGAAAGATTGCACCATGCGACGCTGGATTTGAGTGGTGCCGCATGACATCGCGCTTCTATAAATTTCTCAATTGGAAGTCAACTCACTATCGATGCTGATGCCTTTACGTCTGCGCGGTTTTACCCTGATCGAAATCATGGTGGTCGTGGTCATCATGGGCGTGCTGGCCGCATTATTGGTGCCGCGATTAATGGGTCGCGCCGATGACGCGCGGATTTTGGCGGCCAAGCAGGACATCGCGACGCTGATGCAAGCGCTCAAGTTGTACCGCCTCGATAACCAGCGATTACCAACCACTGAGCAAGGCCTGCAGGCGCTGGTGATGCGGCCAACGGTGGCACCCTTGGCACCCAATTGGAAAACCGGCGGCTATCTTGACAGGCTCAATAAAGACCCTTGGGGTAACCCCTATCAATACCTTGCACCCGGTTTGCACGGTGAGGTCGACGTGTTCTCTTATGGCGCTGACGGCAAGCCGGGCGGTATCGGCGTGGATGCGGACATTGGTTCCTGGATGGAATAAAACAACTCGCCCCCGGTGGGCGAGGCTGTGTGGTTTCACCCTGCTCGAGCTGCTGGTGGTGCTAGTCATCGTCAGTATCACACTCGGCGCGGTGGTACTGAACGCGACGCCGAATCAACGCCAGTTACTGTACAACGAGGCACAGAGAATCGCCCTACTGATGCAACTCGCACGTGATGAGGCCATTGTGCGTAATCAGGCGATTGCCTTCGAGTGGGACAATACGCGCTACCGATTCCTGATCCGACAGGGCAATGAGTGGCAACCGCTACGCGGCGATGAATTGCTGCGGGAACGACGCTACCGGTTGACCCCGCTCCGCGTACGGCTTGATTCTGCAAGCAGCAGTCAGCTGCCGCTTCGTGTTGTGTTCGGTCGCGAGCCGGTCGACAGAATATTCACCCTCACCCTTTCGACAGACACAACGCATGTGGTGATCCGTGCCGATGGTATCGGCAATTTTCAGGTCGACTGAGATGCGCGTACCAACAGCTGGATTTACCCTGTTAGAGGTTTTGGTGGCCTTGGTCATTGTGGGAACTGCCTTGGCCGCCAGCCTACGGGCCATTGGCAGCCTGACGCAAAACAGTGGTGATCTGCGGATCGCCATGATGGCCACGTGGTCGGCCGAGAATCGTTTGACGCAAATTCGACTAGCGCGGGAGTGGCCACCCATCGGCAAGCGCAGTTTTACTTGTCCGCAAGGCGAGCTAGCACTGCGCTGTGAAGAACATATTCTCGCCACACCAAATCCGGCGTTTCGCCGGGTGGAAGTCTCGGTAATCGACACCACGGGTCGACGTGTACTGATGTTGTCGCAGGTGGTGCCGAATGCGATCTAAACACCGCAGCCAAGGCCTGACGCTGGTCGAGCTTATGGTGGCCATCGCGGTGCTTGCCTTTATCTCGATGTTAGGTTGGCGTGGCTTGGATGCCATCACACGCGCGCGCCTCGCATTGAATCAGGAATTGGTACAAACACGCGGTTTACAGCTGGCATTCGCTCAACTACAGATTGATTGCGCTAATACGGTCGATAGCAGCACCTTGGTCGGTGCCGCACCGCTAGTGGTCGACGCCAACCGGGTCACGCTGGCCCGCAGGTTACAGCCGGAAGCGCAAGCGGGTGCCTTGCAACTAGTAACTTGGCGCTGGCGAGATGGCGTGCTCACCCGAGAAGAAACACCACCCACGCGCGACCTGAATCAACTCAATCGCTACTGGCAGCTGGCGCAGACCGGTAGCGCAGCCGCCGTGAAACTACAAAGCAATGTGCAGCAGATGACGCTGCGCGTATGGACGGATGACGGTGGTGGCTGGCGCGCATGGCAGCAGATCAGTAATCCCATCGTTTCACGCGGCTCACTGATGAGCCCGGAAACCGGTACCACGGCGGCGCAAACGATCTGGCGAGGCTTGGAGGTCTCGTTACAACTACCGGGTCAAACGGCCAGCATGACCAAGGTCTTTATGCTGGGGTCAGTATGAGGCGTATGCATCTCAGCCCTCAGGTTCAGCGCGGCGTTGCCGTTGTGACTGCGTTATTACTCACCACACTGGCAGTGACCATTGTGGCGAGCTTGTTCTGGCAGCAGCAATTACAGGTGCGGTCGATTGAGAATCAGCGACTGCAACTACAGAAGCAATGGGTACTACGTGGCGCGCTGGACTGGGCACGACTGATTCTGCGCGAGGATGGCCGCAACTCCAAAATCGATGAACTAAATGAGCCATGGGCGATACCCTTGGCCCCCACCCGGCTCGATCAGTATGTTGAATCAGCCACTGCCAGCGGAGACACTGGCAGCGCCATGCTTTCCGGTTCGATTCAAGATGCGCAGGGCCGCTTCAACCTGACGAACCTCATCGATTTATCCGATCTAGCCAAGCAAGAAGGCATCAATCAATCCGCGCTTGAGGCGTTCGCTCGTCTGCTCACCTCGCTACGACAAGATCCGGCGCTGGCTAAGGTGATTGCGCAGCACATGGTGGCTGCCGCACGTGCTTCATTGAATTCACAAGCCGATGGAGTTCGACCGATCCGCTTCGTTCAACTGGATGACCTGCTCGCACTGCCGGGATGTACGCCGCCGATGATTAACGCTATTCGTCCCCAAACGGTCATTCTACCTACCGCCACACCGCTCAACATCAATACCGCAAGCCCCGAGGTACTGGCTGCGCGGGTACCAGGACTGTCGTTAGCGGATGCGTCCGCCGTCGTAAATAGCCGTCGGCAGACTGCTTTTCAAGTGGTGGCAGATCTCGCCAAGCGCCTATCTGATCAAGCAAAAAGTTTGGATGACGGTAGCCTGAGCGTCGCGAGTAACTACTTCTTGGTGAACGGTGCTGTGACGATACGCAGTGCCAAACTGGAGATTGAGGCGTTGGTCGAACGACAACCTACGGCAACGCGCTTGCTATGGGTAAGAGAGTTGTAAATGCCAATCACAAAAGCGAACGACACGCTCTACTTGCGGTTACCTGCGCGAACTGGTCCAAGCAATGCGACAGATGCGACCAATGCAATCCACGTTGGCGACCCGGCCGGCACGCAAGGCACGAGTGCCATTCAGACTATACCGCTGGCCTTGGCATTGGCAATGCGCGGGCGCCCATTAAGAACCGCGACTGCCTCGCTCAGCGAGCTTGCACCACAGGTGACGCAGGTATCACAAGTCGTTCTATTGCTGGCAGCAAGCGACGTCACCTTGCTGCGCATTGCGGTACCACCCTTGTCTGCAACGCGCCTGCGGGCAGCCTTACCATCGCTGATTGAAGAGTTTGTGATTGGCGATACTGCAGAGTGCGCGATTGCGGCTGGCGCAGAGGCCGATGGGCAAAGGCTGATCGCCGTCTGCGATCGGGCCTGGTTAAAAAACTGGATTGATGCGCTGAGGCAGTCTGGCGCGCGGCGTATTCATGTGTTGCCGATATCGCTTTGCTTGCCTTCCCCAAACTCACATTTATCAGCTGCGCTATTTCAGTATGCACACCGCTACGAGCTTGCGCTTCGGCTATCCGATCATGAGGGTATCGGATTAGCGGTGGACGTCGATGATGAGATACAGCTACCCAACGCCGTCGCGCGGCTAATCGTCACACTGGCAGGGAATCATCCCGTGAGCTTATCGGTCCCTGCGGCGCAAGTTGCGTTGTTTGAGAAATGGATCGACGTAGAGCAACTCTGCCAGATCACTCTAACCGAGCAGCAATGGAGTGATTGGATCTCGGCAAGCGCGAAGGTATCCGTTGATCTAATCAGCGCATTTGAAGGCAACCAGCGTGCTGCCTTCCCGTGGCGAGAGTGGCGCTGGCCGATCGCATTGGCGGCAGCTGCTTCGCTAGTCAATATTGCCGCCATCAATGCGGATTGGTGCCGACTCCGCAGCGAAGGCCAGCAACTACGTGATGAGATAACTGACATCTACCGGCGCAGCTTTCCGAATGAAACCGTGGTGCTCGACCCGCTGGCACAAATAAAACAAAAAATAGCAGCATCGCGTCAAGCCTCGGGTCAGCTAAATACATCAGATTTTGTGGTTCTAGCGGCAGCACTGGGCGAAGTTTGGCGAGAGGCAGGCAATGATCTGCGTGCAATTGACGCTCTTGATTACCGCGACGGCATGCTCACTATCAAGCTCAAAAAAGCTGCGCAAGTGTCGCTGGCGGCGATGCGTAGCCCGCTCGCTACACGCGAACTTCAACTCACGCCATCACCGACGGATCCCCTGCTATGGCAAGTCAAGCATCTGTAGTGCAACGCCTGAGAAATCATAAATTCTGGCGCGAGCGCACACCACGTGAGCAAGGACTTCTACTTACCACTGCAGCAACGCTTGTACTTGGGATGATTTATTTTGCACTAATCAATCCTGCGCTCGACGGTCGTCACTACTGGCAGCAATTACTGCCGCAGTTACGTGTCGACCGCGCACAAATGCAATCACTAGCCAAGCAACTTGGTAGCGCACCAACGGCTTCGCAAGCAGTAACGCCCAAGACCGATCGCGCAACGCTGGAGCGCAGCCTTGCTGACGCCGGCATCAAACCGGCCTCACTGGAGGTGTCGGATGAGGTGGTACGCCTACGTTGGGCTGATGTCTCTTTCAGCGAGCTCACCAACTGGTTAGTACGAATGCAGCGCGAGCAAGCTTGGTCGGTCACTGAGGCGAGCGTCAATGCCAAGGAAAGCGTCGATCGGGTTGATGCAACGGTCGCGTTGCGCCGGCTACGATCATCCCCATGATTCGTGCGCTGCTGTGGCTGATCGCGGGCTTGCTGACGGTTGCGATCACTGCACTGGGCAGTATGCCTGCCGTATGGCTGGTGCCGCTAATCGACCAACAGAGTAATGGCCGCTTCTCGCTCGCGGATGTGGAGGGTAATCTGTGGCGGGGTTCTGCCGTCATCGGTGCCGCTGCGGCGCGCGACGAAGCAATCGCGCCCCTGCTACCCGGTCGCTGCGTTTGGCGGATATCACCGCTGATACTACTCGGCATAGTCGACATCAGCCTAGAAAACCAAGTGCTGACCTCCGCCCCAATCACGATTCGAGGTACCTGGGTGCGCTTAGAGATCGGTGCCGGCAGTATTAGCCCGCCAGCCGATGGCCTGGCCGCACTGGGTGCACCGATGAATACGCTGCAACCTACTGGCGTCATTAAGATCGTCTGGCCGGCGCTTACACTAACCCGCACGGATCGCGAGTGGCTGACCACCGGTCGAGTGCAAATCGAACTGACGCAAGTCTCATCAGCCTTGTCGCCAATCAAACCTTTGGGTGCATACCGCCTGCAGTTTGACTGGTTCGGACGCGAGGCAAGCCTCGATCTGGAAACCTTGTCGGGGCCACTCATGCTTGAAGGTCGAGGTCGCATCGTGAATGGTCGCTTGCAGTTCGCCGGGGAGGCGTGGGCACAAGCGGGGCATGAAGCGCAACTGGCTGCCTTACTCGGTCTGCTCGGTCAGCGTCGTCAGCTTGGTCAACGAATCGTTACGGCACTCGAATTCCAATGAAAAAATCCTTGCCCTACCTGGCGTTTATCTGGCTAGCGCTCGCTTCCGCTCAAGCTCAAGAGCCGAATCAGTCCACCGCCTCACTCAATTTTGTCGGTGCTGATATTGAATCTGTGGTGCGCGCGATCGGGCATTACACCGGTAACACCTTCGTGATCGATCCACGGGTCAAGGGCACCATCAATTTAGTGTCCGAGAAACCACTCAGCAAAGCACAAGCATTTGAATTGCTCGGCTCCGTGCTGCGGCTACAGGGTTTTGCACTGGTCAGGACCGCGAATTACGTCAAAGTCGTACCCGAAGCGGATGCCAAGCTACAGTCCTCGCCGGTACAAATCGGCAAGCTGCGCGGCGACCAAATTGCTACCCAGATTTTTTTATTGAATCACCAAAATGCGACTGGGCTTGTGGCGGTGCTGCGGCCGCTGATTTCACCCAACAATACTATTGCGGCTGATACCTCGAATAACACGCTGGTCATCACCGATTATGTCGACAATCTGAAACGACTGGCACGGATTATCGCCACGCTGGATACTCCGGCAAACGCTGAACTCGACATCATTCGGCTAGAGCATGCGATTGCCATGGACTTGGCGGTCACCATCAACCGACTGCTGGAAACGAGTACGGTAGCGGGCGCTCCAGCGGAGCCGGGTCGGATCATGGTGCTAGCGGATGCCCGTACTAACGCTTTGATCATTCGCGCGCCGAACGCCGCGCGCGCAAGTCTGGCGCGCACACTGATTGCCAAACTCGATCAACCGACCGCGCTTCCCGGTAACGTGCATGTGGTCTACCTGCGCAATGCAGAAGCGACCAAACTGGCTCAAGTGCTTCGTGCTGTCGTGGCAAGTGAATCAGCCACCGGACCCTCAATGGTGACCAGCCAGGTCTCAATAACGCCCATGCAGCCCGCCTCCGGTGCTGCTCCCGGGGGCGCACTGCAAGCTTCATCGGTGTCATCACAATCAACCCAAGCACCGCTGCCGACTGGGGGAACAGCGGGTTTTATTCAAGCGGATCCAAGCACGAATACCCTCATCATCACCGCCAATGAAAGGGTGTATCGAAACCTGCGCGTCATCATTGATCAACTTGATGCGCGTCGCGCGCAGGTCTATGTCGAGTCATTAATCGTCGAGATCAGCGCCGACACTGCGGCGCAACTCGGGGTGCAGTGGGCGGGACTATCGGGTAATGGCGGTCCCGGTTACCGAGTCGGCGTATTGACCGGATTCAGCACAGGCGGCGATAACTTGGTACAGCAGGCCGGTGCCGCACTCTCCTCCAGCGCCGCACCTCTGGTGCCGGGTAATGGACTCACTGCATTACTAGCAAAACAGAATATCAATGGTCAGCTCGGGCTAGGCGTACTTGCGCGTGCGCTGGAAACTGATACCAAGGCAAATATCTTGTCGATGCCGAACCTGATTACGCTCGACAATGAAGAAGCACGCATTATGGTTGGCCAGAACGTCCCCTTCATCACCGGCCAGTTTACGACTGCTGCCTCCGGTGGCACTGCCAGCATCAATCCTTTCCAGACGATTGAACGACGCGACATTGGCCTCTCGCTACGTGTACGCCCCACCATCTCGCAAGGCGGCACCGTGAAGATGGCGATTTATCAAGAGACTTCCAATATCCAGCAGTCGACGGCGTCGGGTCTGATTACCAGCAAGCGTTCCATCGACACCAATGTACTGGTCGATGATGGCCAGATCATCGTGCTAGGTGGTTTGATTGAAGATACGGTGTCAGACTCGATCGAGAAGGTACCCGGCTTAGGGAATTTGCCGCTATTAGGCTATCTGTTTCGATACCAATCAAAGCGACGCACCAAGACCAACCTGATGGTTTTCCTGCGTCCCAATATCATTCGTAATGATGAGCAGAGTATTGCGTTGACCAGCGATCGCTACGACTATATTCGGCACGCACAATCCAGCGTCCAGCCTGTCCCGAACATCCTGCTGCCCAAGACCGAGATACCCCAACTTCCCCCGCTTGAGGCAGGTAGGCCGATCGGTGGCGTTTTGCTCAATCGCTCTGCGCCAGTCACGGATTTCTCTTCGACCAAACCATCACCGGGTCCCGAGACTTTCCGGGTTGAACCACTACAGATCGAGCAACGCTGACTCACCATGTGCAAGATTAATCATATCGAGCAGCCATGAGCGCAGTAATACAAGACCCTCGGTTACTGCCGTTCGCGTTCGCACGTGATTTTGGCGTACTGGCGCAGGCTGGCGCCTCTCAAGAATCGATCGATGTTTGGGTTTCGGAGGCAACCCCACCTTCAGCACTGGCCGAGATCAGTCGTCGATTTGGCCGGGTGCGGGTGAGTACCCTCCCGCGTGAGCAACTCGAGCGCGCCATCGCGCAAGCCTATGCCAGTGGTGGCAGCGATGCCGCACAAGTGGTCGGTGAGGTTGAGTCTGATCTTGACCTCGCACGCCTCATGCAAGAAATGCCCGCCGTCGAAGATTTACTCGAAGCGGCCGATGATGCGCCGGTCATTCGCATGATTAATGCGCTGCTGACGCAAGCACTGCGCGAGGGGGCCTCCGATATTCACATCGAGCCCTTCGAGCAAATTTCGGTTGTTCGCTTTCGGATTGATGGCCGACTTCGCGATGTGGTACGACCCAAAAAAGGCATCCATGCTGCCTTGATATCTCGCATCAAGATCATGTCGCAGCTGGATATCGCCGAGAAGCGGCTGCCGCAAGATGGTCGCATCACTTTACGCGTGGGTGGCAAGCCGGTGGATGTGCGCGTGTCCACCCTACCCACCGGCCATGGTGAGCGCGCCGTTCTGCGTCTTCTGGATAAAGAAGGTGGGCGCATGGATCTGCAGCAGCTCGGCATGAGCGAGCCTACCCAGCGACAGTTTGATCAATTGATTTCGCAACCACACGGCATTGTGTTGGTGACCGGACCAACCGGCTCGGGTAAAACCACCACGCTATACGCAGCGCTTACGCAGCTCAACACCCCGACCACCAACATACTGACGGTAGAAGATCCGATCGAGTACGAATTGCCTGGCGTCGGTCAGACACAAGTCAATGCGCGCATCGACATGAGTTTTGCCAAGGCGCTGCGCGCCATTCTTCGGCAAGACCCGGATGTGATCATGATCGGCGAGATACGTGATCTGGAGACCGCACAGATCGCCGTACAAGCCTCACTCACCGGCCACTTAGTACTGGCGACTTTGCATACCAACGATGCCCCTGCCGCTATCACGCGCTTGCTGGATATGGGTATCGAGCCGTTCCTATTATCTTCTTCATTGATTGGTGTACTGGCGCAGCGGCTAGTACGCAAACTGTGTGCGTACTGCAAACAGTTTGATGGCACCCATTGGCATGAAGTGGGTTGCGATAAATGCGCTCGCACTGGCTATCACGGCCGGGTCGGTGTTTACGAGCTACTACTCACCACCGATCAGATTCGCGCACAGATTCATGAACGCGCTTCGGAGGCGCAGATTCGCGATACTGCGTTGCGCGATGGCATGCGCACCATGCATGAAGATGGCGAGCGCTGGGTTAAAGACGGTACCACCACCGAAGCCGAGCTGCTCAGGGTCACCAAGGAATAATTCGTGCCTGCCTTTCGCTACGAAGCCGTGAATGCGACTGGCGCGACCAGTAAGGGAATATTGCGTGCAGACAGCCCGCGCGCGGCACGTTCCGATTTGCGCGCGCGTGGTTTAGTGCCGCTGGTACTCGAATTGATCGTCGGCGAGCCTGCGACAGGCGCGCGGCGCGCATTCCGCTTCGGCGACAAGCTATCCACTACCGAGCTGGCTCTGTTCACCCGACAACTTGCCTCGCTACTTGGGTCAAATCTGCCGATGGAGCAGGCCTTTGATGCGCTGATGGAGCAGGCCGAGCGACCTTACTTACGTGAGCTGACAGCCGCCATCCGATCCGATCTGATGGGTGGTGCGTCGCTGTCAGATTCGCTCGCCAATCATCCGAAGGATTTTGCGGATATTTTTCGCGCCTTGGTTAACGCCGGTGAACAAACCGGCCAGCTTGCGCCGGTGCTATCGCGCTTGGCAGATTACATTGAAGGTCGTAACGCGCTGATACAAAAACTTCGCCTCGCATTTACTTACCCAGCCATCGTTACCGTAGTCGCATTCGCGATTGTCATCTTTTTACTCACCTATGTAGTACCGCAGATTGTGTCGGTATTCGCCAGCACCAAGCAGAAGCTGCCACTTTTAACCACCATCATGCTCGCCTTATCCGGATTCGTGCGCCAATGGGGGTGGCTGGTGGCTTTGGTGGCGATCACCGCATTCACACTGTGGCGACGTAGCCTGCGTGACCCTGAACGAAAGTTACGCTGGCACCGCTGGCTATTGCGCGCCCCATTGATCGGTCGCTTTCAGCGCAGCCTGAACACATCACGCTTTGCCAGCACACTCGCGATCACGACCAATGCGGGAGTACCGATCTTGCGAGCACTTCATACCAGCCGCGATACGCTCTCCAACATGGCCATGCAGCAGCAAGTGGATGAGGCGACGAATGCGGTACGCGAAGGTGTGAGTCTGGCGCGTGCACTCGGCGGGCAACAACACTTCCCTCCCATGCTGATTCACATGATCCGAGCCGGTGAAGCCACCGGTGAGTTACCCACTATGCTCGAACGTGCCGCGGCCATGCAGGCGCAAGATCTGGAACGACGCGCATTGACGATTGCTGGCTTGCTGGAGCCGATGCTTATCCTGACCATGGGTGTTGTCGTGCTTCTGATCGTTCTTGCGGTGTTGATGCCGATTATCGAGATCAATCAGTTAGTGCGATGAGACGAGATGCAATGAAACGTCTGCCCATCGCCCTGAGTTTTGTACTGTTCCTCGCGCTGTGCGCGTCGCTGACGTATTGGCTGATGCAATGGACAGCGCCAGGGACACGGCCACTGATTATGCCCGTGACTGTCGAGCGTGCACTGCCCTCCATATCCGCAGCCGCCAATCTGTTTGGCGGTCATGCTGATGCTGCCGCTACCGTGTCAGTGCAGTTGAGCGGAATTATCATGGCCACCCGTGATGTCGATAGCGTAGCGATCATCGGCGTTCCGGGTAAACCAGTGCGCGCGCTTCGGGTGAAGGCCGAAATAATCGAAGGTCTGACCATCAAACAAATCAAGCCACGCAGCGTGGTGCTGGTCGAGAGGGGCGTGGAGCGCGAGGTTCGATTACCCGATTTTGCTCCGAGCCCTGATAAAGCCGTATCGGTACCGCCCAAATAATCCTCGAATCAACTTTATATATTTCTATTTTTACAATTAATTTCTCTGCTATTCGGGTATTCAAAACCCTCTCTTCTCCGAGCACAGCGCGCCATTCGATGATTTATTGAGCGCGCTAACGCCAAACACGCCATCTCCGATGTAAATCCATGCGTAATCAAATGCTATTGCTAATTGTTTTAAGCCCTGATGTCCGCTAACCTATAGTGGATTGTTAATCTTGCAGGTAAAAACCTGCCCCGTCGGGCAAGCAATAAGCCCACGAGGTTTTCCGTAATCTGGAGTCCAATGCGCGTAGCTGTCATCGGCGGCGGTGTCGTCGGAGTTTGTACTGCCTATTTCCTCGCCGAGACAGGGCATGAGGTCACTGTGCTGGAGCGCTACGGGAACGTCGCGCAAGAGAGCAGTTTCGGTAATCTTGATCTGATGGGTCCGGCCTCGGTGCGCCCTTGGTCCATGCCGGGCACCGTGCGACGTGTACTGGGTATGCTGATGCGGCCCGAGTCGCCAATGGCTTTCAGCGCAAAATTCGAACCCGCGATGTGGGGTTGGCTGCGTCGTCTGAGCGCCGAGTGCGAGATACAACGCTTCAAACAAAACCAACTTCGTCTTCATCGTCTCGCCAGCTATAGCCACGAACTGATGCAGCACTTGGCGCAGGTGCACGAGCTGGATTTTCAGCAGCGCACTGGAGTGATGATGATGTTCCGTACGGCGCGCGATCTGGATCAGGCGCACCCCATGATGGAGACGCTGGGCGATGCAGGTGTGCGTACCGAGTTGCTCGATCCAGATGGCGCGGTGCAGCTCGAGCCTACTTTGTCGACGCAAACCCCGTTTCAGGGGGCGCTGTTCATGCCCGATGACTGGAGCGGTAACTGTCCTCTGTTCGTGCGCCAGCTAAAAGGCATTGCCCAGGAACGCGGTGTTGAGTTTCAGTTCAACTGCGAGGTGGATGCAATCCAACCCGAATTAGGTGGTGTCAGCTACCGCGTGGGCGATAAAACCTTCGACGTGGATGCCATCGTGATTGCAGCGGGCGCCGAGAGCGGCAGACTGCTACGCGGTATCGGCATCAGTCTGCCGATGTATCCGGTTAAAGTGTACTCGGCCTCCACCCAAATTCAGGAATACGACCTTGCGCCGAACGTATCGGTGTATGACGATACCTATCGCGTCGCACTAACCCGGTTGGGTAAGCGTATCCGTATCGCTGGTTGTGCCGAGCTTGGCTCAAATAATTTCGATCTGCACCAGAAGGCCATCGATACGCTGGTCAAGGTGGCAGATGACTGGTTCCCCAACGCCGCCAACTACCGTACAGCGACCTTCTGGTGCGGCCCTACGGCGACGCTTCCGGAGGGTGTGCCATTGGTCGGCAGCACTACGCACAACAATGTGTTTGTGAATGCAGGACATGGCGCGGGTGCTTGGGCACTGGCTGCTGGCAGTGGCAAACTGGTGGCAGACTTGGTCTCCGGTCGTCGCACCGAGATTGATACCGATGGACTGACCCTGACACGGTATGGCGACCGCGTCCGCTGATCTGCGGATTTACAGCGTCACCCGTGTGCGCGATATTGAGCGCACC
Source organism: Oxalobacteraceae bacterium (assembly GCA_027485795.1). Lineage (GTDB taxonomy): Bacteria > Pseudomonadota > Gammaproteobacteria > Burkholderiales > Burkholderiaceae_D > Pernthalerella. Next base: position 5,923 of record JAIXQK010000053.1, on the reverse strand, counting down.
GCCATGGCCGCCCTACCCGAAGGTAGCTTGATGTCGCGCGCGGGTGCCGCCACCGCGCAACTCGCCCTCTCCATGCTGACATCAGGCAATACAGATCCGGTGTTGGTGCTGGCCGGCCCCGGCAATAACGGTGGCGATGCACTCGAGGCTGCGGCACTGCTAGCGCAACGCGGTCAGCGCGTGTTGATGGTGCTAATGGCCGACCCGCAGCGATTACCCAAAGATGCCCACGCAGCTTACCAACGTGCGCTGAGCGCGAAAGTAGCCTTCGTCGATCGGTTTGATGTGACTGCGCGCTGGGCGCTAGCGATTGATGGTTTGTTTGGTATTGGTTTAACTCGCCCCTTAGAAGGGCCGTTTGCTGCCGCGGTTGAGCAAATCAACGCACTCGATTGCGAGGTGCTTGCGATTGATGTGCCGAGTGGTTTGGATGCTGACAGCGGTCGTGTCGTTGGTGATGCTATCGCGGTGAAGGCCGATACCACTATCACCTTCATCGGCGACAAACCCGGCTTACATACCGGCTCTGGGCGTGACTACGCGGGCAAGGTGGTGGTCGACACACTTGAGCTTGACCTCGAGAGCTACGGTGCGCCGCTGGCGAGATTGATTACGCCGTCACTGTTCCCGAATGTGTTCACGCCGCGGGTACACGCATCGCATAAAGGTAGCTTTGGCGACGTTACTGTGATCGGTGGCGCAGCTGGCATGGGTGGCGCGGTGCTGCTGGCCGCGCGCATGGCAGCAATGGCCGGAGCTGGACGTGTATTTGCTGCATTTGCCGGCGCCCCACCCGCCTTCGATCCAGTGCATCCGGAGTTAATGTGCCGCGATGCCCATGCAATTGATTTGCAGCAGGGCGCTGCGGTGATCGGGCCCGGTCTCGGTACGTCACGCGATGCGCACGACTTAGTCGCACGCGCGCTATCGAGTAGCCTGCCACTGGTGCTGGATGCCGATGCGCTGAACCTCGTGGCTCAGGAGTATGGGCTACAGCAGCGCCTGGCACGTCGCCGTGCGCCCGCCCTGCTCACGCCACATCCTGCTGAGGCGGCGCGGCTGATGGGTTCTGACAATGAGCAGGTGCAGGCAAATCGTCTGAGCGTCGCCGCAGAACTGGCCGCGCGCTTTAACGCCTGCGTCATCCTCAAAGGCTCGGGCAGCATCGTCGCTGCACCTGATGGTCGACTGGCTATCAACACCACGGGCAATGCAGCACTGGCCACCGCCGGCAGCGGCGATGTACTCGCGGGACTGTGCGGTGCGTTGCTTGCGCAGCACCATACGACCTGGGAAGTTGCACTGGCTGCCGTATGGCTACACGGTGCAGCGGCGGATCAGATGGTGGCAGAAGGTATCGGCCCGGTGGGGGTTACTGCGAGCGAGTTGTTGCCGTATGTGCGTCGATGCTTGAATTGTCAGCCACAATACGACCTGCACTAATCGTGATCTGTCGCTGACACATCGACGCAATCGCACTGTCGTGCGTCACCAGCACCAGCGTGGAGTGCTGCTCGCGGTTTAGCTGAAACATCAAACCAATCACTGCTTCGCCGGTCGCCGCGTCCAGGCTACCCGTCGGCTCATCGGCGAGGAGTAGCGGTGGCTCGGTAACAAAGGCACGGGCCAAGGCCACGCGCTGCTGCTCACCGCCGGATAAGAATTTTGGGTAATGCTTCAATCGCTGTGACAGCCCAACGCGCTCCAGCATGGCAAGCGCTTTCTGCTTGGCGTTTTTATCACCCCGCAGTTCGAGCGGCAGCATCACGTTCTCGAGCGCGGTTAGGTGCCCCAGCAATTGGAACGACTGAAACACAAATCCAATGCGAGCCTTGCGCAGCGCCGCACGACCATCCTCGTCCAGCGCGTACAAATCAGTGCTATCAATGCACACGGTACCGGAACTAGGCGTATCCAGACCCGCCAGCAGCCCGAGCAGGGTTGATTTGCCCGAGCCAGAGGCGCCCACGAGGGCGACCGTTGCGCCGGACTGCACGGTAAAATTCAAGTCAGACAGGATGCTCAGCTCGCCGCTGGCATCTGCAACTTTTTTGCTCAGGCCAAGGACTTCGATGGCTGGGTGTTTCTGGGAATGATCTTGCATGCAGTGTCGGGTGATCGATAGACTCAAGCGGGTGCTGCTACTGTGCCTGATGCTGTGCGCACCGGCGGCGTATTCTGCATCAAAAACCCTGCTAGTGCTCGGCGACAGCATCTCGGCGGAGTACGGACTGCCGCGCGACAGCGGCTGGGTCAGTCTGCTGCAAACCCGCCTATCCGATGACAAGCTCCAGGTCAGCGTAGTTAACGCCAGCATTAGCGGCGAGACCACCGCCGGCGGTCTGACCCGCTTGCCAGCTCTGCTGCAGCAACACAAGCCCGCCGTGTTAATCATCGAGCTTGGCGGCAATGACGGCTTGCGCGGCCTGTCGTTGGCGGCAACGCAGTCTAACTTGCGCGAAATGATCAAGTCCGCCGACCGCATTGGCGCACGCGTGCTGCTGCTCGGGATGCGCGTGCCGCCAAACTATGGCCCGGACTACAGCAAACGTTTCGCTGCAATGTATCAGGGCTTGGCGCGAGAGCGTAATGTCAAACTGGTGCCCTTCTTATTCGCTGGCCTTGAGGATACCGAACGTTTTTTTCAGCAGGATCGTATTCATCCTAACCAGCGCGCACAGGCGGTCATGCTCGATAACGTCTGGCCTAGCCTGCGCTCGCTACTGAAATGACGTCCTAATGAAATATCCCGCGCTGCTGGCAGCGGACCAGGTCATCGCCGAACTGGATACGTTCGATAGCATCATTGATGTTCGCTCACCCGCAGAGTTTGCGTTGGACCACATCCCCGGTGCGATTAATTGCCCGGTGCTGAATGACGCCGAGCGCATCACCGTGGGCACCCTCTATAAACAACAAAGTCCGTTCGAAGCACGCAAGCTCGGCGCAGCGATTGTGGCGCGTAATATCGCGCATCACCTCGAGCAGCATTTCCAGGCAATGCCGAAGCAATGGAAACCGCTGGTCTATTGCTGGCGTGGCGGTAACCGTAGCGGGTCGATGGCGCTAATCTTTGCCAAAGTGGGCTGGCCAGTGGTGCAACTCGATGGTGGCTATAAGGCCTACCGTCACAGTGTGATGCAGGTTCTTGATCAGATACCCTTGTCACTGCAGTTTCGAGTGATTTGCGGCACGACGGGTAGCGGCAAGAGCCGTTTGCTACGTTACCTCGAGCAAGCGGGCGCGCAAGTGCTAGATCTGGAGAAACTCGCCGCCCATCGTGGATCAGTGCTTGGCGGCTTGCCGTTGAACCCTCAACCCTCGCAAAAAATGTTCGAGACCCGACTATGGCAAGCGCTACGCAGGTTTACAGCTGATCGTGTGGTGTATGTGGAATCGGAGAGCAAGAAGATTGGTGACCTTCGTGTGCCGGCTGCGCTGATGGATCGTATCCGAAGCGCGGCGTGTGTACAGGTTCAACTGTCGACCGACGCCAGAGTGAAGTTACTGATAGAAGATTATCCGCACTTGGTGAGCGATACTGACTTACTGGTGTCGCAGTTATCGCATCTGACGCAATTACACGGCAAAGACAAGATTCACCGGTGGCAGGCTTTGGCTGAAACCGGTGAGGTCGCCACATTGGTTGAGACGCTGCTCGTGGAACACTATGACCCCGCGTACTTGCGCTCGATAGAAAAAAACTTCGCGGGGTATCCCAACTCCCGCGTACTACCGATGCAAGGCATTGAGGAAGCAGACTTTTTGGCGGCAGCGCAAACGCTGATTACAAATGAGTGAGATGCCTTCTGGATCCCGTTGATCACGACAGAGCGATTACTGCTTCGGCGTAGTCACTGCCTTCGGCTCTGGCGTGGTTTTGAGAATTTCTGCCTTCGCGCGTTTACGAATCACGCCCAGATAGCCCGCCATCTCTTGAGCAGCGATGAATTCTTCCACCTGCTGCTTTTCTGATTTGATCGCTTCAGCATTCGCAGTTTGCTCGTCGATCGAATTGATGCGGAAGATGCTGTAGCCCTTACCAGGAACCGATACACCCACGTAGGCCGGCAATTTGGTGGGATCCGCTTTCATGATGGCGGTGACCGCAGGTGCCGATACGCCGTTGAAGTTGGCGCGTGATACCGGCTTGCTTGCACCAAACTCTGCGCTACCGCCTGCCTTCAACTCCGCCAGACGCTTCTCGCCAGCGGCTTGGGCGAGCTTCTCAGCCTCTATCGATACCACACGCTCTTCAATGGCTTTCTTTACATCGGCCAGCGGTACTTTGGCGACCGGCTTATGCTCGACAACGCGACCGGAAATGTAAATGCCTGAACCCACCTCAATCGCTTCTGTGTTGTGTTTGCCCTTGATGGCATCGTCAGCAAAAATGGCGGCCAAGAATTTAGGCTGGTTGTAAGCTGCCTGCTTTGGCAACGACGGATTAGGCTGACGGGTCAGACCAGCAGTCGTCTCAATCTTGAGCCCCAGCTTGTCAGCGACAGGCTTCAGGCTATCTGGTTGCTCATAGACCATGTTGTTGAAGGTCTCGATCATCGAAGCGATTTTTTTGCCCGCCTCAACGCGACGGAGTTCATCCTCGATGTTCGACTTCACCTCGGATAGCGCACGCGTCGCTGCCAGTTTGATCGCAGTGAGCTTGATGATATGGAAGCCGAAATCGGACTCGATGATGCCGCTGATCTCGCCTTCTTTCAACTGGAAGGCCGCATCTTCAAACGGCTTGACCATCATCCCCTTACCGAAGAAATCCAGATCACCACCGCGCTCGGCTGAGCCGGGGTCGTCGGAATTCTCTTTGGCGAGCTTGGCAAAATCACCCGGGGTTTTTTTCACTGCGGCGAGTAATTTCTCGGCCTTGGCCTTAGCGGCGCCCTTCTCAGTAGCCGACATCATCTTGCCAGCTTTGATCAGAATATGGCTGGCACGGCGTTGCTCATCCGACTTGTAGCGCGCCTGGTTTTGCTCGTAAAACTTTTTGATCTGCTCATCGCTGACCACAATTTTATCTTCCACCATCGGCGCGGACAGTACGACGAACTCTGCCTTCAAGGATTCCGGGATTTGGAATTGAGTTGGGAAGCGATCGTAGAACTCCTGCACCATCGCATCGGTGATCTTCACCTGGGCGCGGAAATCTTTTGCATCGACACTTAGCTCTTGCACCTCGCGTTTTTGCTGATTGAGCGAAGAAAGCCGTAGAGCGATCGCGCTTGGCGCAAAGGCACTGCCCTGTACCGCTGCATTCACCTGCTGCATAGCCAAGTCATGGCGCAACGTGGCCTCGAATTTTTCAGGATTCAAGCCCTGCGCCCCAAGCAATTGCTGATAACGGTCTTTGTTGAACTTGCCATCAGCATCGGTCAAGCCGGGGATGCTGAGAATGGTCTGGCGCACCATATCATCGGAGGCAGTGAGGTGCTTGTCGGCGACGTCTTTGACCAAAGCTTTTTGCGCAACCAGGTTTTCCAGCGCACCCATTTTGGCGTCGGGTGTATCGAACATGGCCGGATTGAACTGGTCACCAAACATTTGTTTGAACCGCTCTAGCTGGCGCGCTTGCGCAGCATCCCACTCTTTTTGAGAAATCTTCTGACCAGCCACTTCAGCGACTGCGTTTTCGCGGTCACCCATGCTGGTGTAACTTTGCAAGCCAAAAAAGGCAAACGAAGGAAGAATAATCAGCAGCAGCAAAAACTGCATCAGCCGTTGATGGGTGCGGAAGAAATCAAGCATGGCGCACTCTTAGTCCTTGCCCGTGGTCGGGCTAATCATTATGTGATGCATAAAAAAAGGCGAACACTGGGTTCGCCTTTCTGGGTCTGGCGGAGTGGACGGGACTCGAACCCGCGACCCCCGGCGTGACAGGCCGGTATTCTAACCGACTGAACTACCACTC
>JAIXQK010000180.1 GCA_027485795.1 Oxalobacteraceae bacterium | reverse complement strand
GCTGCCATCACGGCTGGCGAGGCATAGTTCTCGGAAGCGATCAGCTCAATATGCTCTTGCTGGCGCTCATTCTCTTGTTGAATCGCTGCCCACAACTCAGGGTCAACGGCGGCAATGGTGTGCTGGCTGGAAAACATTAGGAGGCTCCCATGGGTACGACAAATGTTGAGTAATCAGATACAGACGGCGGATACAGACTGCGGGTACGGACTGCCGAATCGGCAATGGCACAGGCTTTTCAGTGTTCGCGGGAACCAGTTACCCGAGGCTGGATTGGGACGCCAGAACTTGCAGGCCGTCCAAGCGCTCGGCGCGGATGCCAGGCGCGCCGGTAAGCTGGCGCCGAAAATCCGGTCTAACAAGGCAGAAAGCGTTGAAATTCTAGAGGACACAGGGCCTTTGAGCAAGGATGAAAGGCGGCTTTTGCCAGTCTTTTCCGCTAAAATCTGCCGGTTGACCTGCCTCCGGTCGATTCGGAATTCTTCATGATCGTACTTGTCACAGGTGCCAGCTCCGGTTTCGGTGCCGCTATTGCGCGTAGATTCGTCCACGAGGGGCACCGCGTCATTGCCGCCGCTCGGCGAACCGATCGCCTCGATTCGCTAGCCAAAGAACTTGGTTCCCAATTGCTCCCGCTGGAACTCGATGTCACTAGCAAGGCATCTATCGACGCAATGCTGGCCGCATTGCCACCAGATCTGCGTCAAATTGATGTGTTGGTGAATAACGCGGGCCTAGCACTCGGCCTGGAGCCAGCACAGGAAGCCCATCTAATCGATTGGGAAACCATGATCGCCACCAACTGCCAAGGCCTGGTCTGGATGACCAGAGCGCTGCTGCCCCAAATGGTGGCGCGCGGTAGCGGGCTGGTCATCAACATCGGCTCGGTCGCAGGCAGCTACCCCTACCCCGGCGGTAATGTGTACGGTGCCAGCAAGGCCTTTGTCGAGCAGTTCACCCTAAATCTGCGGGCCGATCTAGTCGGTACTGGTGTGCGTGCGACTAATCTCGCGCCCGGCATGTCAGGCGGCACAGAGTTTTCTAACGTGCGCTTCAAGGGTAACGATGATGCGGCCGCAAAAGTTTATTCAGGTACACAGCCGCTCACGGCCGATGATGTTGCCGAAGCGGCCTACTGGGTCGCAACGCTGCCGACGCATATCAACATCAACCAAATCGAGATGATGCCAACGTGTCAGGGCTTCTCGGCATTTACCGTCAAGCGCAACGGATGAGCACGGCATTTCGGTGGCCGGTTCGGGTTTTTTATGAAGACACTGATACCGCCGGCATCGTTTACTACGCAAACTATTTGAAATTTTTTGAACGCGCCCGTACCGAATGGTTGCGCGCGGCCGGTATCAACCAACGAGAGTTGTCGGACACCCTGCAACGCGCATTCGTCGTCAGCCACAGTGCGATCGATTACCATGCGCCGGCAAGATTGGACGATCAACTCGAGATCACCGTCATGGTGGAAAAACTTGGAAGAGCCTCGGTGAATTTCCGGCAACAAGCCTGGCGCAATAACCAAAATGATCCACCGACGCTAATTTGCAGTTGCCTTGTGCGTGTTGGCTGCGTTGATACTACCTCCATGCGTCCAGCACCACTGCCCACGGATGTCGCCGACCGAATTCGTCATCGCTTTTAACCACGACGGCCAGACCAGCCCGGCGAACTTACTCTGATCCCCTGACCGGATTTGCTCATACCTACACGAAGATAACAACAACCCATAACTCATGATGACAGTTACCCAAGATCTTTCTTTCGTCTCGCTGATCAGCAATGCATCGCTGCTTGTACAGCTGGTGATGGCGCTACTGGCAATGGTGTCGCTCATGAGCTGGTTCTATATCTTCAGAAAGTTGTTCTCGATTCGTAACGCAAAACGTCAAACCGCCGAATTCGAGGCCGCGTTTTGGTCTGGCGCTAATCTCAATGCTTTGTATGAAGAAGTTACTGGCAGTCGCCGACGCAGTGGTGGCGGCGCGCTTGAGCGCATATTTGAAGCAGGGATGGAAGAGTACAAAAAAGCGCGCGTCTCTTTCGGCGGCAAGAACATCGATACCAACGTATTGATTGATGGCGCACGTCGCGCGATGCGTGCGGCCTATCAGCGCGAAATGGATGCGCTTGAGCAGCATCTGGCTTTTCTGGCGTCGGTCGGCTCGGTGTCTCCCTATGTTGGGCTGTTCGGTACCGTGTGGGGCATCATGAATTCTTTCCGTGGCCTCGCCAACGTGCAGCAGGCCACTCTGGCAGCCGTTGCCCCTGGTATTGCCGAAGCCTTGATCGCTACCGCGATTGGTTTGTTTGCGGCTATCCCCGCCGTCGTCGCCTACAATCGTTATTCACACGACATCGATCGAATCTCGATCCGATTTGAGAGCTTCATTGAAGAGTTCTTGAATATCTTGCAGAGGCAGGCGCGCTGATATGGCCAATAACTCGTCTATGCGGGGTGGGCGTACCCGGCGTTTCAAAGCCGAGATCAACGTTGTGCCTTATATCGACGTGATGCTGGTGCTGCTGGTGATCTTCATGGTGGTAGCGCCCATGATTCCACCGACAGAGATCAAGTTGCCGAAGGCGGGGCAATCGACCCAGCCACCCACTGACTATATCGAGATCGAGTTACGTGCAAATGGCGCAGCAAGTGTTGGTATACACGGCCAAAAATTCACCAAAGTGAGCAACCGCGTGCAACTCGGCGAGGCACTGGCCGATCTCAGTCGCAAGCATCCCGAGTTACCGCTGATGATTGCAGCGGATAAAGACATCAAGTACGACGAAGTTGTACAGACAATCACTCTGGCCCATAAATCCGGTATTGGTCGCGTAGGCCTTGCCACGCGTTGATTGCACCTTGAACGCTGCATCCGTCCCGTATCAAGTGCCCTCCGAGCCAGGCCGCTGGCGCGCGCTGGCGCTTGCGTCGCTGGTGCACATCGCGCTGCTAGCCTTTCTTTGGTTCGGGGTGTCTTGGCAGAACACCGTTCCTGTTGCTATCGAGGCCGAGATCTGGAGCCCGCAAGCCCGCGAGGCCGCACCGCAGCCAGAGCCACTGCCGCCACCCGTCGCGCAGCCTGAGCCCGCACCGTCCAAACCCGCACCAATTCCCGAGCCAGTGGCGAATACGCCAGATCCTGATATCGCACTAGAGAAAAAACGTAAACAAGAACTCGAGAAAAAACTGTCCGAAGAGCTCGAGAAAAAACGCTTGCTGGAAGAACGAGAAAAGAAGCGGCTCGCAGAGGAGCAGGAGAAACAACGTCTGGCTGAACTCGATAAGAAAAAAGCCGATGAAAAGCGAAAGAAGGACCTAGAGAAACAAGCCACTGACGAGATGCGAAACCGGCAGGAAGCCGCTGCCGATGCGCAGCTCGACAAAATGCGTCGCGAGAGAGAGTTGAAACGTCTGCAATCGATAGCAGGCGAATCAGGGGCGGGGGATGCTGAACGCTCTTCAGGGCCGAAGTTTGATGCCAGTTACGGCGCCAAAATTGCGGCTAGGATTAAACGCAACACTCGCTTCCTCGCCTCAGATGCGATTCCCGGCAACCCGACGTTCGAATATGAACTCGAACTTTTACCAGACGGTAGCGTGAAAAATATTAAAATATTGCATGAATCAGGCTACCCCGCGTTTGATGAAGCGGTCAAACGCGCCGTGTACTCGACTGCTCCTTTCGAGCGCGACCCTGCAACCGGCAAGATACCAACGTCGATTACAGTCCGACAGCGCCTGAAAGAAAATTAATGATGGCTTCATCCAAGAAAAGACTTTTCCTAAAATCCATCGGCGCCACCGGCCTATTGAGTAGCCTGTGCCCGATCGGTACCGCGCTGGCTCAGCTTCGCGTCGAAATCGCTGGTGTTGGCGCTAATCAAATACCGATCGCGATCGGTCAATTCTGGGATGACCCCGCTGGCGAGAACCAAATCACCGCGATCGTTGCAGCCGATTTGCAGCGTAGTGGTTTGTTTCGCGTGATCCCATCGAATGATCTGATCCGCGAGACAGGTACCATCGACGATAGTTTCTGGAAATCCAAAGGTGCTGATGCTTTGCTCGGTGGTAGCCTCAATCGTGCCGATGGTCGGATTGAAATTCGCTACCGATTGCAGGATACGGCCAAGGGAGTCGCGCTGACCGCCTCGGGTCTGAAAGTCAACCCGCAATTCATTCGGCTCGCTGCGCACCGGGTAGCCGATGATGTATTCGAGAAGCTGACGGGGATCCGCGGGCCGTTTGCCACCCGTATTGCGTATGTAGCCCGCACCGGTAACGAGTACCGCCTCGAAATCGCCGACTCAGATGGCGAGAATGCGTTTGCGGCATTTCGCGATACAGAGCCTGTCATTTCACCGGCCTGGTCGCCGGATGGCAGCAAGATCGCCTATGTCTCATTTGGACCCAAAAAACCAGTGGTGTACGTGCAGGAGCTCGCGACCCGCCAGCGCTTTGCAGTCGCCAACTTCAAAGGCAGCAACTCCGCTCCGGCTTGGTCACCCGATGGTCGACGTCTGGCCATTGCGCTGGCCCGCGATGGATTCACGCACATTCACATGGTTAACGCCGACGGCACGGATCTTCGTCGGATCTCGACGGGCGACTGGATCGACACCGAGCCCTGCTTCGCGCCGGATGGCGAGACGATCTATTTCACCAGCGACCGTAG
>JAIXQK010000113.1 GCA_027485795.1 Oxalobacteraceae bacterium | reverse complement strand
GAGGCGGGGAAGCTGAAGGTGCCGCCGGCCGATCTGGATTGGCTGCACAAACTGGTGCGGGAGGAGCGCGATCACCGGGTGGTGCTCGACCTGGGCCGCCAGTTCAACATCGCCGACGACTCCTTCCTCCCCCTGCGCGAGGAAGCCGCAGACCGCGCGGCCGCGCTGGCGGCGGAAAAACTTGCCGGCACGAGCCATCCGGCGACGGCGCTGGCCATCCTTCTGGAGCTCAATCGCCGGCAATTTTTCGATCTCTGGCGCGCCGAGCAGGTGATAGAACAGTTCGAGGCTTACGCGCAGCCGCGCCTCGATTGGCTCTGGTCGACCAGCTCGGCCTTTTGGGAGTGGTATGGCGTGGTGGTGCGTTCTACCGGGCGCGTGCGCGGTTGGCAGCCGGCGGAGGCGTTGGCCAAACGCTACCTTGCCGATCCCGGCACGCCGATGGAGGGGCGCGCCATGCTGGCGGTGAGCACGGGCCTGATGTTGGTTGCGGCCAGCCGTCACCGCGCCGCGCTGCCCTACTTTGCCCAAGCGATGCGGGACTGCCCCGAAGCCATGACCGCGGGCGCCGCCTACTACTGGCACGCCGTGGCTTGCCTGGCGGACGGGGATGTGGCGGGAGCGAAGCGTCACGCCGAGGCGCTGCGCCGTTGCTACAAGACGCGCCCCTCCTTTGGGGATGAGTGGCGCTACGATTCGCAGGCGGCCCTGATATTAAACGACATGAACATCGACGCTGTCAGGGCGGATAATACCAGCGATCTCTATGGCGAAGCTTACCTGCAAGAGCAGGTGGGGCGTTTGAATAAAAACGTGGAGCGGGTGATCAAGGGCGGAGTGAAAATGTGAGTATGAAAAGGCGTCCATTTCTTTTAAAAGCATTGTGGTGGCTTTCCTTGCCGGCGGTGGGTCTTGCCCAGACGCCGCCCTCGCCGGATGATCACCCTTGCAAGCCAAAAGGCGAGCCCCCTAATATTTGTGCTGTATGGGATAGCGTAAATTGCGCTTGGGTGGGCACTCCGTTCAGGAACGCGTGCGATGAGGAAGTTTGCGAGGAGCCGCCTAAGTATTTAAATGACTGCTGTAGACAAACGGATGGCGTCGGCGTGCCATTCAATAACCATGATAAGGAGTGTTGCTACGGAAGACTTATTGATAAGGTAAAGGAGCCATATTACGAATTGCCTAAAGCTTCAAATCCTTTTCCTTTGGGGGATGTTTTTATTAACAAAACGAGTGTTATTTTTATAGCATATGTGCCACTGCCAGAACCCGGTCAATATCGCGGTCTCTACAATAGAGTAACTACAACCGCGACGATAACTGGAGTCATGGGTGAAGAGAGTTATATTCTACTGGAAAATGAGGATGGCGGATGCGAACGTGATATGCCTCAGGTAGATGGCAGGTGGGTAGAGACTTCGCAGTCTATCTCTATTGGTGTGGAATTCAAATATATTAATTTTCAATTTACTCACAACTTTAATTATAGTGGAAGATTTAATACAGCAAAGCCTATGGTTGCTGCAGCTACGGATAAGAGAACGTATCGACTTGAGGTTAAGCGTGAAAAACGGGTTTTGGCTGGTCCGGGAAGTGTTTCTGGGATAGTTGTCACCGAGCACGACATTTGGGGTGGCTATCCTAGGCGCCTTTGCCCCCCTTCTGGTTGTGTGAGTGAACAAGTTGTTGATGGTTCATATACTATTCCAGCTTCCGGGTGGATTGAGGCTGGGTTAGAGTATATTGGAAACTATAGAACCTGCTGTATTGAGAAATGAATGCTTTGCATAAAATTCTTTTGATTGTATCATTACTTTACGGCCATGTCACTTTGGCTGAGCCCATTCCTTTGCGAGGAGCGGTAAGGGGGGTTATTTATGACGTTAGTAGGATGAGGTTTGATATAATCTTTCGAAAAGATGAGGGTTATAGGGTTGTGTATGAAAATCCTGCCGTTGATGGGTTAAAATTTGCTCAATATTTCGAGATATTGCTTAATCATCCTGAACTTGTGGAGAGGGATGAGGCACCTCAATTCACTGCCGGGACTGGAGATCCTTCTGGTGAAGCGGCGGTAAATAGTGCCTGGCAAGTGCTCCATAATTCTCTTAGATTCATATTAGGTTTGAGGCCGGCGGGTGATGACGTGTTTTCACTGAATTATCCTGTTCACATAATTTATTATACGGAGTCTCTTTCTGGCGATCAGGCGAAAAGGCGTGATGAGATTAAAGAGTTGTATAGACGTAAGGTTTTGGGGTTGCGGGATATTAATTTTTATCAGTTTCTATCTCTTGTGTCATCTTTGATTCCTCAAGGAACAAATCCGCCACCCTTAAGTGCCGATCCTGAGGTGCGGAATTGGGCGAAGGTTAATGTGGAGCATATGATAAATTCGGGGCAGTTGACGAATGACCAGCAACTCGCTGTCATACGTATACTCTTGGAGTTATTGCCAACCGATGACTCCGCCTCCAATAGCCGCCCCAACTGAGTTATACGCACGATGTCGGGTTTGGGCTTTGAGTATGTTTGTTCGCTCTTCGTTGCCATTGGATCGTTTCTAGGTTACGCACCGTTGGCGGTTTGGGGTTCGGGATCGTGGGCGGGTGTTGTGCTAATAGTGCTGGGCTGTGTCGGGGCTTTGGGGTTCGGGTTGAATTTCTTGCGAGCAGTCGCATCCCGCAACTGGCCTACCGCTCCGGCTTTGATTCTGAAGAGTTCACTGGTCGAAGCCGGCATGAATAGTAGGCCTACCTATGTTGCGGATGTAGAATATGAGTTTTTCGTGAATCAAGTTCGCTATGTCGGCTCTACTATACAATTTTTGAGGTCCGAGGGAGGTCGGGGTTGGGCTTTGGCTGCACTCCAAAAATACCCGCAAGGAAGCACCGTTGAGGTGCGCTACAACCCGGCTAATCCGAAAATTTCGGCTTTGGAGGTGGGGTGTGATTCGGCGGCTTACTACTTCTCGCTCATTCCTGTCGCGTTGATCGTTGTCGGGGGACTGGTCATTCACCATTACTGGAACTAGGAGGCACCTTGATGGATAGTCCAATATACTGGCCTCGCTTGTGTGCCACCCTGGGTAGTTCAGTTTTTTTATCTCTTAATGGAGCGGCTGGATTTAACCACAGATTACACGGATGGCTCGGATATGGAAAATTGCAGAAGGAGAATTTGGCGTTTGGTGTCATTTGCCGCCGTCTGTTTTTCATGTCCGATACGTATGTAGCGGCTGATTCTCTCGCAGTATTATATAGCTTTATGTTTAATCGTAATATTGTTGTGCGAAAATTGCTGGTTTGGCCGATGTTGTGCCTTTGCGTATTTACATCCCAAGCTTGGGCAAAACTGCAATGGGCGACACTTGCGCAAACCCAAATCGCCCAGCCGACGGTGGCGGAGGTTTCGGCAGTTTACGCTTTTACTAATCAAGGCGCCGCGCCGGTAAGCATCGTCTCGATCAAATCGAGCTGCGGTTGCACCACGGCCGCGCTGGAGAAAAGAACCTACGCACCCGGTGAATCGGGCGAAATCGTGGCCAGCCTGAAAATCGGCAACCGGCAGGGAGTGCAGAAGAATATCATCACCGTGAGCACCGACGATGGCGAGGCGCCGGTGGTATTGACCATGGAGACGACCATTCCCCGGGTGCTTACCCTTCAGCCCGCCTTTGTTATTTGGCATCTGGGCGGGGCCGCAGACCCTAAATCGATTTCGATCAAGATCGGTATAAATGATCCCGTGCGCATCGTCTCCGCGAGTTCTGATAATGAGAACGTGGCGGTGGAAGTAGAGACTTTGTCGGAGGGGCGGGAATACCG